>JAUXUF010000095.1 GCA_030684645.1 Bacteroidota bacterium
CTATTTCAATTGCGCTACAAACGCTCCCCAATTAAAAAGATCTCAACAGCTTTTGTTAAGCGGTATTTCAGCGAAATGCCATCCCTGGGAACGCATCGCTTCTGATTTTTTTGATGATGCTGAAACCGTACGAATATTAGCATCTGGTGTTTTTGGTGGCAGCCCTGATCATTATGCTATTATCCCCGCCGCCAGTTACGGTTTAAGCACTGCTGCACGTGCCATTGAGCCGCAGTTACAAAAAGGTGATAAAATTTTGATTATAGCAGAGGAATTTCCAAGTAATGTGCTGCCCTGGAAACGTGTCGCACATGAACGGGGAGCAAATCTGATCACCGTAGCCGTACCTGAAGATGGCAACTGGACCCGGGCGATCATTGATAAGATAGCTAAAGACATCAAAGTGGTTTCATTATCTACCTGCCACTGGACCAATGCTGCATATATTGATCTGCTTTCCATCAGGCAGGCATGTGACAGGACGGGCAGCATTCTGGTCATTGATGCCACACAGTCTTTAGGGGCAATGCCCTTTTCAATTGAGCATGTAAAACCCGATTTTCTGGTGGCCGCAGGATACAAATGGATGCTTTGCCCCTATGGATTCGGTCTGATGTACATTTCAGAAAAATGGTGGAATTCGCGCCCCCTGGAAGAAACCTGGCTGGCACGTGAAAATGCAGAGGATTTTAGCTCCCTCATTAATTATTCAGATAATTATATGCCCGGTGCGCGACGGTTTGATGTGGGAGAAAAATGTACTGAAGCAATCCTTCCCGGAGCAATCGCCGCTTTAGAACAATTAAAGACATGGGGCGTACAGCAGATCGCCGGTTCGCTCTCAGTTATTAATCTCAGGATCGCGGCACATCTTAACAGGCTTGGATTTAAACTGCCTGATGATTCGCAACGTTGTCCTCATATGATCGGAGCCATAATACCCGATTCTTATACAGGTAACCTGGTTTCTGAGCTAAAAGAAAGAAAAATTTTTGTTAGTCAGCGTGGAAAATCCATTCGTTTTGCACCTCATCTGCATATTACCGGGCATGACATGAACCGGCTTCTGGAAACAATAGACGAACTGGTAAAATGATCGAACAAACAGCCCTTAATGTAACTGAATGGTATTATCACCCTCCCATGAATCCCGGCAATGAGGATGAAAAATTAGCCTGCTTTGTCACTTTTGATGTCATGAAAAAAAGGGCCTCCACAAAAAAAGGGATTGCCTGCAGGTTCAGCTGCCGCTATGTTATTGGAAAGGAGACGATCCTCGAATATATCGCAGATGATTCATACGTCATCGATCTGGAGGATCAAATCGATAAGAACGAACTGATGATCATGATCAGAAATTCTTACTCCAAATTCAATGATGAATTTGACAGTAGAAAAATGGGCACCTTTCTTCAGAATAAAACATTAATGCCCCTGGATGAAACAACGATCGACCACGAGCCCATACTTCAGATGCTGGTATAGTCAGGGGTATTGATGGGCTTTCCCTGAGAAAAGAAACTTTTTGGATTATGTATTTAGTTCGCAAAGATTCCGGTATGTGGGCCTGTTGCTTCGACAAGGTAAGCAGGAGAGCGCCAGCATGGAGGGAAAAATGTGATTGACGTCCTATTCTATCCATGAAATACGGAACGATTTAAATAAACCCCCGCCTGAATGACCTACCCTGTACACATATCTTTTGCACTCTCTATTTCCTCTATGATGTGGTATAACCT
>JAUXUF010000096.1 GCA_030684645.1 Bacteroidota bacterium
GACCAATGGATAGTCGCGCATCAGGCGGGCATAGGCCTGCAGTCGTCCGGTGCCTTGCGGCGCTGTGGCCATTCTCTTGAGCGTGGTGGGGAAGACGGCGCCCATGGCGATGTAGCTCGGGCTTGACGCGTCAGCGCGCAACATCTCGGCATAGCCATGGCTGCTCAGGCCAAGTCGCAAGCCGGCGGCGCGGATGGCGGACAGGTCGGCCACGTCCATGTCTTCCTGGCCCAGATGCACGCCATAGGCGCCTGCGGCGATGGCGGCTTGCCAGTGGTCGTTGATGAACAGCAGGGCGCTGGTACCGCGCACGGCATCAACGGCGGCCCGCACTTCACGCTCAACGGCCCGCGCATCATCGGATTTGAAGCGCAGCTGAACGGTGGGAACGCCGGCCCGGGCCATGCGGCCGACCCATGCCGCGTCCGGCAGCACGGCATACAGACCCAGTTGCATGGGGCAACGGGGAAAAGCGTCCGGTCGTGGCCAGGGGCGCATGCCGAAATCGACCGGCTGATCCGGCCAGGTTTTCGGGTTGAATTGCCCGGTGCGCAGAGTCATGGCTTGCCACGCATGGGCCAGGCATTCGGCGTCAATTTCGACAAATCCCAGCGTCAGGCAGGCTTGCTTGGCAGCACGGTAAACCGGTGCGTCGCTGGTGAAAACCGGCGTTGGGTGCGATGCAGGGCTGAGTGCAAAAGCGGCCGCATGCGCCGAGACAATGGCGTCGGCCTGAGGGATGGGAGTGTTCATGTTCACGCGTGATGCCAAAAGGGGGTGCCCAGCACCGGTGTGCTCGGCTGCGCCGCGTCCTGCTCCGCCATGGCGCCGGACCGATACGCGTCGCGGCCAGCCTGGACCGCGCCGGCAAACGCGCCGGCCATGGCCACCGGATCCTGCGCGAGCGCCACAGCCGTATTCAGCAGCACGCCATCAAACCCCCACTCCATGACCTGGCAGGCGTGCGAGGGTAGCCCCAGTCCGGCATCCACGATCATGGGCACCGACAGACGCTCACGCAGCACGCGCATGCCATAGGGGTTGATGGGGCCCTTGCCAGTGCCGATCGGGGCGGCCCAGGGCATGACAGCCTGACAACCTGCGTCCACCAGGCGCTGGCACAGCACCAGATCCTCGGTGCAATAGGGCAAGACCTTGAACCCGTCCTTGATTAGCCTGCTGGCGGCCTCCACCAGGTTCAGGGTGTCGGGCTGCAGGGTGTAGTCGTCACCGATGAGCTCGAGCTTGATCCAGGGCGTGGCAAAAACTTCACGTGCCATCTGGGCTGTGGTGATGACTTCCTGAATGCTGTGGCAGCCTGCGGTGTTGGGCAGCACAGGCACATTGAGTTGGCGCAGCATGTCCCAGAAACTGTTGCCGGCCTCAGCGGGGTTGGCACTCTGCCGGCGCAGCGAGGCGGTCAGCAT
>JAUXUF010000106.1 GCA_030684645.1 Bacteroidota bacterium
CACACCTTGCCTACCAACGGTTGGGCCCGATCGTACAGCGGCGTAAATCTCGATAGTTTCATCCGGAAAATTACCTTTCAGGAAATAAATCCGGAAGGAATGAAGATCCTTGGCCCGGTAATAGAAATCATGGCAGCAGCCGAAGAACTGGAGGCACATAAAAATGCGGTAAGTTTGAGGTTGAAAAGTATGGAATAAAGCCCCCATCCTGACCTTCCCCCGAAAGGGAAAGGAAAAACAGAATAAACGAAGAATTATGAATTTAGAAAAATTAGTACGACCAAATATCAAGGCACTCAAGCCATACTCTTCAGCACGCGAGGAATTTTCGGGACAGGCGGAAGTGTTTCTGGATGCCAACGAAAATCCTTTCAATGCGCCCTACAACCGGTATCCCGATCCCATGCAACTAAAGTTGAAAACAAAAATAGGGGCGCTCAAAAATATTACTCCGGAAAAGATTTTTCTGGGAAACGGAAGCGATGAACCAATCGATCTGATTTTCCGTGCTTTTTGCGAGCCGGGAGTCGATAATATGGTAACTATTGATCCAACGTATGGCATGTACCAGGTTGCTGCCGATATCAATAATGTGGAAGTCCGCAAAGTAAAACTGAATGAGGACTTTGGGTTTAGCGCTCAAAAATTGCTGGATACAGCAAATCTGTACACCAAAGTTATTTTTGTCTGCTCACCCAACAACCCGACAGCCAATCTTTTAGATAAGGCCGAAATTGTAAAATTGCTGGCTGAATTCGACGGTTTGGTAGTAGTTGATGAAGCTTATATCGATTTTTCTCCCGAAAGCAGTTTGTTGTCTGAGTTGGATCAATACGAAAACCTGATTGTTTTGCAGACTCTATCCAAAGCCTGGGGAATGGCTGGAATTCGATTGGGAATGGCTTTTGCCAATTCGGAAATTATCCGGATTTTCAATAAAATAAAGTATCCGTACAACATTAATATGCTGACTCAGCAAAAGGCTCTGGAGTTGTTGGATAATCTTCAGGAAAAAGACGAATGGGTGAAAATCATTCTCGAAGAACGCGATTTGATGATCAAAAAACTATTCAGTTTTCCATTTGTTCAGGTCATATATCCTTCGGATGCCAATTTTATCCTGGTGAAAATGCATGATGCACGTGGGATTTACGAGCATTTGACGGATCAGGGAATTATTGTTCGCGACCGTTCAAAAATATCACTTTGCGACGACTGCCTTCGGATCACCATTGGCTCGCCCAAAGAAAACAAGAAACTGAGAAAAGCGTTAAAGGAACTGATTTAAAAAAATAAGAAACACCGAATAAGAATTAAGGAACATCGAAGTGCTCGTTTTACATTTCTTATTTCTTGTTCGATATTCGATATTTAAATACTATGAAAAAGGCATTATTTATTGACCGCGACGGAACCCTGATTTTTGAAACTGAAGACGAGCAGATTGATTCGCTGGAAAAACTGGAATACTTGCCAAAGGTTTTCCGGAACATGCATTTTATAGCCAAAAATCTGTCGTACGAATTGGTAATGGTGACCAATCAGGATGGACTTGGAACTTCCAGCTTTCCGGAGGACACTTTTTGGCCGGTTCATACCAAAATCCTGAATGCGTTTGAAAAAGAAGGAGTTGTGTTCGACGATATTCTGATTGACCGCAGTTTTCCCGCTGATAATTCAGCCAACCGAAAGCCCCGCACCGGTTTGCTCGGAAAGTATATGGACGGCAGTTACGATCTGGCCAACAGTTTTGTCATTGGCGACCGGCTGACTGACATCGAACTGGCGAAAAATCTGGGTGCTAAAGGAATTTTAATCAACGATGGTTCTTTGTTAAATGACCTTCAGGAAAAAGGATTGGCAGAATTTTGTGTGTTGATGACAACTGACTGGGATGAAATTTATGCGAAAGTAGCTGCCCCTGACCGTACTGCTATGGTTGTGCGCAATACCAAAGAAACAAAAATACAGGTTGAACTAAATCTGGACGGAACCGGAAAAGGAAATATTCACACCGGACTGGGATTTTTCGATCATATGCTTGACCAGATAGCCCGCCACTCCGGAGTCGATTTGACCATTCAGGTGGATGGCGATTTGGAAGTGGATGAGCATCACACGATTGAAGATACTGGTTTAGCTATAGGAGAAGCTTTCCGATTGGCTCTGGGCGATAAACGTGGCATTGAACGCTACGGCTATTTTCTTCCAATGGATGATTGTCAGTCAATGGTTGCACTCGATTTTGGCGGCCGTCCATGGATTGTCTGGAAGGCTGATTTCAGGAGAGAAAAAGTGGGTGAAATGCCGACTGAAATGTTTTTTCATTTCTTCAAATCGTTCTCAGATGCAGCAATGGCAAACCTTTTCATTCAGGCAGAAGGAACGAATGAGCATCATAAAATCGAAGGCATTTTTAAAGCATTGGCACGTACAATCAAAATGGCAATCCGGAAAGATGTGTTTAACTTTGAATTGCCATCAACCAAAGGAACACTATAACTATGAAGAGTATAAAACCACTTAGAGAAAAGAAGAATACGGCCATTCTGCTGATTCACTGCCCCGACCGGCAGGGAATTCTGGCAACAGTTACCGAGTTTCTGAACAAGAACAATGGTAACATTATCTACCTTGACCAGTATGTCGATCGTGCTGAAATGATTTTCTATATGCGGGTGGAATGGGAATTGGGCGGTTTTGCCATTCCTGCGGATAAAATCAGCGAGTATTTTCATACCCTGATTGCCGATAAACTGAACATGAATTATTCCCTGCATTTTTCGGAACAGATTCCACGCATGGCTATTTTTGTATCAAAGATGTCGCACTGCCTGTTCGATATTCTTTCGCGCTATACCGCAGGTGAATGGGATGTTGAAATTCCGGTAATCATCAGCAATCACATGGATCTGGAGCCTGTTGCCCATCGCTTTGACATTGAATTTCAGTATATTCCGGTAAACAACGAAAATAAAGCAGAGCAGGAAGCCCGGGAAGTTGAATTGCTAAAGAAACATGAGGTTGATTTTATGGTATTGGCACGGTACATGCAGGTGCTTTCTCCTGAATTTGTAGGGCGGTATCCAAACCGGATTATCAACATTCACCATTCATTTTTGCCGGCATTTGCCGGAGCAAAACCGTATCATGCAGCCTATGAGCGCGGAGTAAAGATCATTGGAGCAACCAGCCATTATGTGACCAGCGATCTGGATGGCGGCCCCATCATCGAACAGGATGTTACCCGCTGCAATCATACCGATACAGTAGAGCGGCTAGTTCGCAAAGGACGTGATCTGGAAAAAATCGTACTTTCACAGGCTGTTTTTAAGCACTTGCAACGTAAGATTTTGGTTTATAAAAATAAAACAGTAGTATTTAATTAAAAGTTACAACCCTGTCTTTTGCGATTGGGAAAGGAGCGAATAACGAAAATTAAAACATAAAAATTATGAAACATTTTATTATTTTATTATTTAGTGGTTTATGTATGAGTTTATCTGCACAAACGACATTAAGGGAAATTCCAGCCGATTACACGTATATTATAAAGATAGGACAGCAAGTTCCTGATTTTACCACAACTACAACCGATGGGAAAACTGTTCGGATGGCTGATTTAAAAGGGAAAGTGGTGATGCTTCAGTTTACTGCCAGTTGGTGTAGCATTTGCCGTAAAGAGATGCCGCATATCGAAGCCGATATCTGGCAAAAATACAAGGACAATCCGAATTTTGCCCTTTACGGAATTGACCTGGACGAACCCAAAGGAAAAGTTAAAAAATTTGCCAAAGAAGTTCCGGTAACCTATCCATTAGTACTTGACCCGAAAGGTGGTATTTTTTATCAGTTTGCTGAAAAAGGTTCCGGTGTAGTCCGTAATGTCATTATCGATAAAACTGGTAAAATTGTCTTTGCTACACGGTTTTTCAAGGAAGAAGAATTTGCGGAAATGAAAGAGGTGATTGCAGGCTTGTTAAAATAGAGAAGAATGTAGCGCGTAGCAGAATCGAACTGCCATCTCCGGATTGAGAAACCGGTTTCCTAACCGTTAGAAGAACGCGCCAAGAGTAAATACATCAGAGCAAAAATACACAACAAATGTCTTGTTGTAATTGAAAAGTTGAGAAAAATTTAGATGATCTAACATGAAACAAGACTTCCTCCCCTTTGGGGAGGATTGAGGAGGGGCTTTATGAATATTGTTATTATCAAGTATAATGCTGGAAATATTGAATCGGTGAACAATGCCTTGCAACGACTTGGCGTCAATGCCGAAATTACCGGCGACCACGAAAAAATAAAGGCAGCTGACAAAGTGATTTTTCCCGGAGTAGGAGAGGCCAGTACAACAATGGCTTTCCTGAAAAACGAAGGTCTGGATCAGCTAATTCCAAAATTGACACAACCGGTACTTGGAATCTGTCTCGGTTTACAGCTGATGTGCAGCTATTCAGAAGAGAATGATACTCCTTGTTTGGGCATTTTTGAAGAACAGGTCAAACGCTTTATTCCGGAACCTGGAAACGAATTTATTACCAAAGTTCCGCACATGGGCTGGAACAGTATCAGCCAATTGAAAAGCGGGATTTTTGATCCGACACTCGACCAGCAATATGTCTATTTTGTACATTCGTATTATGCCGCAGTTGGGGAACACACAGCTGCCGTTTGTAACTACATTAACCCGTTCAGCGCAGCTTTGCACCGCGACAACTTTTACGCTACACAATTTCATCCTGAAAAAAGTGGAACAGTGGGTGCGAGGATTTTGGAGAATTTTTTGAAACTGTAAAGTTCCTTAGATACAAAGTTCCTTAGTACCTTAGTGAAATATTAACTTAAATGTATTTACTATGAACACTTTCAGGGAAATTAAAGTTTGGCAGAAAGCAATGGACTTTGTGACAAAAATGTACAGAAGCACAAAGAAATTTCCGCAAGATGAACTCTTTGGATTAACCAGTCAGATGAGAAGATGTGCAGTTTCAATTCCATCGAATATTGCTGAAGGATTTGGACGACGATCATCGAATGATTTTAAACGTTTTCTGCAGATTTCTATGGGTTCATTATTTGAGTTGGAAACTCAGCTTGAGATTGCGAAAAATCTGGAATATATGGATGAATCTCAATTCAATAATTTGTATAACGATTTAAGAGAAATAGAGATCATGTTGTCATCATTTATTAATTCTATAAAGTAAAATTCAGGAATGCAAAATAACTCAGGAACTCAGGAACTCAGGAACTCAGGAACTAAAATAACTATCATTCCTGCCATAGACCTTATCGACGCCAAATGCGTCCGTTTGTCACAAGGCGATTACAACCAGAAAACGGTTTACAACGAGAATCCGCTCGAAGTGGCTAAAATGTTCGAAGATGCCGGAATTACCCGTCTTCATCTGGTCGATCTGGATGGCGCCAAGGCCAAACACATTGTCAATTACAAAGTGCTTGAATCCATTTCTGCAAAAACAAACCTGATCATCGATTTTGGTGGCGGATTGAAATCGGACGAAGATCTGCGAATTGCCTTTGAATGCGGTGCAAAAATGGTTACCGGTGGAAGCATTGCAGTAAAAGACCGTGAGACCTTCCTGCATTGGATCGAAACGTATGGTCCGGAGAAAATCATTCTGGGAGCCGATGCCAAAGATAAAATGATCGCAGTCAGCGGCTGGCAGGAAGTATCTGAACTGTCTATTCTGGATTTTATTGAAAGCTATACCAGCAAAGGCATTCAGAAAGTCATTTCGACGGATATCGCCCGCGACGGCATGTTAACCGGCCCCAGCATTGAACTGTACAAAGAAATCAGGACTAAATTTCCGAATTTGGAACTGATTGCCAGCGGCGGAATTGCCACGATGAAAGACATTCACGAGCTCGATGAAATGGGCGTTCCAGGAGTGATAACAGGGAAGGCGATTTATGAGAACCGGATTAGCTTGGATGAAATCAGGAATTTTCACAAAATGAATAATTAGTCTTTTTAGGTTAATAGTATATGTATTAACTTTTTTAGGTTAATTATTGAATTATTAACTTATTTAGGTTATTTTTGTAGGATGGAAAAGCAAAATATAATTGGAGTAATTACGGGTGATTTGATCAACTCATCGGAGTTGACCAAAGATCAAAAAATTAACATGCAAACAGGTATGTCCAGTTTCCTTGAAAATAATCAAGATGTCTTGCTGCCTCTCCAATTTTATCGTGGAGATAGTTTTCAGCTCATGGTTAAAATGGAAAAGGCAGCTATGTTTATGGTAATTATCGAAGCAATTATTTTATCGACTACCGGAACCAGGGCACGGATAAGTATTGGGATTGGTACTGTTTCCAAAATTATTCAGGACAATGTTTTGCAATCAGACGGGGAAGCCTTTCAGCTTTCGGGTCACCAACTTGATAAAATGAAAGGAGAAGGTAGGCTGCTAAAAATAGCGATTGATTCCCTGCAGTTTCAGCCAATTTTGGCCGCAACGTTCTATTTGGCCGAAAGTATTATCTGGAGCTGGAAACCGGGACAAGCGGCGGTCATTTCTATGATTCCAGCCTGCAAAACACAAAAGGAAATTGCTGAAAGACTTAATATTACTGGCGCAGCGGTGAGTAAAGCACTAAAATCAGGAAAATGGGCAGCCATTGAGGATTTTCTGAATGGATACGAAGAAACGCTAAAAATGATATAACATGAATGCACTTTTCTTTCCCATGCTTGCCGGTCATCTGGTCGCTGACTTTTGGTTGCAACCAGCCAGTTGGGTTAACCATAAAAAGGAAAATGGATGGAAATCGAAAAAATTGATTCTTCATATCTTGATTGCAGCAATCCTTCCAGTGGTATTTACTTTACAATTACAACTTTGGTGGTTTGTGCCAGTCATTTTTTTGACGCACTATCTGATCGATGTTGTAAAATCGAAAGTCAAACAAAATATCTGGGTTTTTCTGGCCGATCAATTTCTGCATATAGGCATCCTTTGGACATTGGCCACTTTTTTCACCCAAATTACTATTCCTGAAAATTTTATTAACTTCTGGATTTATTCATGTGGGTTTATCCTGATAACTAACCCACTGGGGATTTTGACAGGCATCTTTCTAAAATTTGTCACCAAATCAGAAAGCAACCCGGTTCAATTGAATGCCTCTGCGTGGATTGGAATATTTGAAAGGATACTCATTGTGATTTTTGTAACCACCGGACAAATTCAGGCAATCGGCTTTCTGGTGGCTGCCAAATCGGTTTTCCGCTTTAGTGAAATTCAGCATGAAGGAAACCAAAAAGCCGAGTATTTTTTATTGGGAACGCTGGTATCATTTACCATGGCAATTGTGGTTGGCTTGGGAATTAATTATTTAGTAAAAAGTTGAACAGGCAGTAGGCAGAAATCAGACTGATAAACTGTTTTGAATCTTCTGCCTACTGCCTGTAACCTGTTAAACTAAAGAAAATGCTTGCAAAACGAATTATACCATGCCTGGATATCAAAGACGGTCAGACCGTAAAGGGCATCAACTTTGTAAATATTAAAAGCGTTGGCGACCCGGTTGAACTGGGTGCGCTGTATGCCCAACAGGGAGCCGACGAACTTGTTTTCCTCGACATCACTGCCACTCACGAGGGCCGCAAAACCTTTGTGGAACTGGTCAAACGCATTGCCCGCGAGATCAACATACCGTTTACAGTTGGAGGCGGTATCAGCGAGCTGAAAGATGCGGATGCTCTGCTAAGTGCCGGTGCCGATAAAATCAGTATCAATTCATCGGCGGTGCGTAATCCGAAACTGATTGACGAACTGGCACTGAATTTCGGTAGCCAGTTTGTGGTTTTGGCGATCGATGCGCGTGGCGAAAACGATTACTGGACTGTGACTGTCAATGGCGGACGTATTCCGACCGAAAAAGAATTGTTTTCGTGGGCTAAAGAAGGAGAAAACCGCGGTGCTGGCGAAATTCTGTTTACTTCCATGAATCACGACGGAACAAAAAACGGTTTTGCAAACAAGGAATTGGCGAAAATGGCCGGTATGCTTCGGATACCAATTATTGCTTCCGGAGGTGCAGGGAATATGGATCATTTTGTAGATGTTTTTACTGATGGAAAAGCTGATGCCGGGCTTGCTGCGAGCATTTTTCATTACAAGGAAATTGCGATACCGGATTTGAAGAGTTATTTGAGAACAAAAGGAATTACTATTAGATAAAGCTACAAGCTGCAGGCTGTAGGCTTCAAGCAAAAAAAGGAGGGAATGAAAGATTTCAAGAAATTACAAATTTGGCAAAAGGGCATAGCTATTGTAAAATTATGCTACAAAATTTCAGAGCAGTTACCTACAACTGAAAGATTCAATCTGATTAGTCAAATTAACCGTGCTGCTGTATCAATACCATCAAACATTGCAGAAGGTAGTAGCAGAAGAAGTGAAAGAGATTATTTTCGGTTTCTGGAGATTGCATTAGGTAGTTGTTTTGAGTTAGAGACACAATTAATAATCCTTGATGAATTAGGACTTGCATCTTCAGAGAAGATTAATGAACTCCTAGCCGAGATCAGACAGGAACAACAAATGATCAGCAGTTTCTCTCAAAAATTACAACTTTGAGGCCTTCAGCTTGTAGCATGAAGCTTGTAGCCTGAAGCTCTAATAAAAACATACACAAACCAATGAACATGACAAAAGAAAATACACAATTAGATTTCACTAAACTGAATGGTCTTATTCCGGCCATTATTCAGGATAATACCACCAACGTGGTGCTAATGCTGGGCTTCATGAACGAAGAGGCTGTTGCCAAAACCGAAGAAACCGGAAGGGTAACTTTCTTTAGCCGTACCAAAAACAGGTTATGGACCAAAGGTGAAGAATCAGGAAATTTCCTGAATGTCGTTTCCATCGCAGCTGATTGCGATAACGACACGCTTTTGATCAAAGTGAATCCGGTCGGGCCAGTCTGTCATACAGGTGACGATACTTGTTGGGGAGAAGAAAACGAAGAAAGTGACATTCAGTTTCTGGAATATCTTCAGGATTTTATCGATCAGCGTAAACAGGAAATGCCTGAAGGTTCATACACGACTTCTTTGTTTCGGAAAGGAACACGAACAATTACCCAAAAGGTTGGAGAGGAAGCTGTTGAAACGATTATTGGAGCCATGGCCAACGACGATGAAAACTTTCTGTACGAAGGAGCCGATCTTCTTTACCACCTGATCGTTTTGCTCTCACATAAGGGATACCGGATTGAAGATTTAGCACGGGAATTAAAGAAACGGCACAAATAATCGCGGTCGTCCTGCCTGTTTTGTGGTCATAAAAGCAGAGGACTCTTTTTTAAGAGTCCTTTTTTTTTGTGTTTTAATGTAGCTAAATTGTTAAAATACCAGTATTTACAAAAACTTAACCCTTCGCATCTCGTAAAACCAAGTTCTATTGGATTATTCGGCTATCTTTGCGCCTTCATTTTTGAACCCTATGCAGAAGATTAGAAACATTGCGATTATTGCCCATGTTGACCACGGTAAAACCACATTGGTTGACAAGATGATTTACTATTGTAACATCATGAAAGAACACGAGAAAAAACAAGAGTTGATTCTCGATAGTAACGATTTAGAGCGCGAAAGAGGGATTACCATTCTGGCAAAGAATGTATCTGTCATATATAAGGATGTTAAGATCAACATCATAGATACACCCGGACATGCTGATTTTGGTGGTGAAGTTGAGCGGGTTTTAAACATGGCCGATGGTGTTTTGCTGTTGGTTGATGCTTTTGAAGGCACCATGCCTCAAACTCGTTTTGTATTGTCAAAAGCGCTTGCTTTGGGTTTAAAACCTATTGTGGTTGTTAATAAAGTTGACAAGCCGAATTGCCGGCCTGAAGAAGTTCACGAGCAGGTTTTCGACCTGATGTATAGTCTGAACGCCACCGAAGACCAGTTGAATTTTCCGACGATTTACGGATCGGCCAAACAAGGATGGATGTCGGACGATGTGAAAGTACCTACTGACAACATTACAGCTTTGCTTGATGCTATTATAACACATATCCCAGGTCCGGTGCCAAATCCGGGAACACCGCAGGTTTTGATTACGTCGCTGGATTATTCGTCATACGTTGGACGTATTGCAATCGGTCGTATTCACCGGGGTGAGATTCGCGAAGGAATGAATGTTTCGCTCGTGAAACGCGATGGTTCAGTGAAGCGCTCCCGAATTAAAGAACTTCACACATTTACAGGTCTTGGCCGTGTGAAAGTAGAAAAGATGATTTCGGGAGATATTTGTGCCATGGTCGGAATTGAAGGTTTCGACATTGGTGATACTGTTTGTGATTACGAAAATCCCGAACCTTTGGAGCCGATTGCAGTGGATGAGCCTACAATGAGTATGACATTCATGATCAACAACTCACCATTTTACGGAAAAGAAGGAAAATTTGTGACTTCGCGACATTTGAAAGATCGACTGGAAAAGGAGCTGGAAAAAAACCTCGCATTGCGGGTACTTCCTACAGATTCTGCTGATTCATATACTGTTTATGGTCGTGGTGTCCTTCACTTATCGGTTCTGATTGAAACGATGCGCCGCGAGGGCTACGAACTTCAGGTTGGCCAGCCTCAGGTTCTCTACAAGGAAATTGCAGGCGAAAAGTGTGAACCGATTGAAGAACTCCATGTGGATGTTACGGATACCTATTCAGGAAAAGTGGTTGAAATGGCTTCGATGCGAAAAGGCGAAATGCAAAACATGGAACGAAAAGGCGACCGGATCCACCTCGAATTTTTGATTCCATCGCGCGGAATTATCGGTATGCGTACCAACATGCTTACTGCTACTGCAGGTGAGGCGGTTATCAACCATCGTTTTATTGAATATCAACCCTACAAAGGACCTATTGAAATTAGAAACAACGGTTCTTTGGTCGCACTTGAAACCGGTACTTCATTTGCCTATTCCATTAGCAAACTTTCAGACCGCGGTTCATTTTTTATTGATCCTGGACAGGAAGTGTATGAAGGACAGGTGATTGGAGAAAGCACTCGGGGTGATGATTTAACGATCAATGTGACTAAACCTAAGAAACTCACTAATATGCGTGCTTCGGGTTCCGATGACAAATTACGATTGGTAACACCAATAAAATTTAGCCTGGAAGAAGCTTTGGAATACATTAAAAGCGATGAATTGGTTGAGGTGACTCCACTGTCTATTCGTATGCGGAAAATTAATCTGAAAGAGCACGATCGTAAAAGACTGGCAAAAAACAGCTAATTTTCACTTTTGAATTTAGCCCGATACTGAAGCCCTGATCTGTTAATAACGGATCAGGGCTTTTTGCATACTCCCCAAAGTAAAATCTGACTGAAATTTAAATACAAATCTATACTGGAAACTCTTCGTGTAGATCAGATTTTATTCGTTTAAAACAGTGTCAATTTTCAATGATTTTTTTCTGTAATATATCGTTTTGCAATAATTTAAAAAATGGTCTCAGCAACCGATTAAAAATACCTCATTTAAGGCTTTTAAAAAAGTACCAAAACGAGTCAAAGTGAATCAAATAAAATGTTTGTATTCAATTAGTTGCATAGTTTACCGCGACCATAAAAAGTATTGAAAGTCATGGTCTCGATTTTGTCGCTAAAAACATGACTATTTATGAAGATTTTTGATGATTTACCCCCAAAAGAAAAGCACCTAAATCATTGAATTTAAGTGCTTTTGCTATGATTTTACTTCATCTTAAGTGCCCAGAACAAGACTCGAACTTGCACAACCTTACGGTCACTAGTCCCTGAAACTAGCGTGTCTACCAATTTCACCATCTGGGCATTTGCTTTTCGTTTAAAAGCGCAGCAAATATAGAAATTTTTAGTTTCTGATGAATGGTTTCATAGATAAATGATGAAAATAATGATGACTCTGTTTTTACAGTTTAGCTTATATAATCGTGTTCAGTATTTTATCCTTGGTTCATCGATCATTTATCGGTAAAAATCAGGTACTGGTCGTTTTATTTTATTGTTGTCAATACATAATGCTAAACTTGCAGCTACGAAAACAAATAGCCATGTTGATAGATTACACCGAGCAATATTCAGTGATTTGGGAGTCCTGTTCCAATCAGTTACACACATTTTCAAAGTCATATTCCAATTCAGAGAAACTGGAAAAAGAGATCGTTTTGGATCAATTTCTGAAATCGATTAAATCTTTCCGAAAAGAGCGAACCAACAGAAAATCAATGTCTGAAACTGAAGAGCGTATGTTTTTTGAAAATACACGTTGCTTTTTGAGGGATGGACTTGATTTTACGAACGATCAACTTGAAATGATAGAAAATCAATATTCACGCAATGATTTTCCGGAGTTATTCGCTAGTTTATCATTATTTTGCTTGTTGCCATATTCACTAATACACAGGTTAATGTGCTGAATATCGATGCTGTTGCGGGAAAAACGCAAATTAACAAAAACATATACGGTCAGTTTGCCGAGCATTTGGGCCGGTGTATTTATGATGGAATCTGGGTTGGAAAAAAATCGCCGATTCCGAATGTGAACGGATATCGCAAAGATTTGCTCGAAGCACTTCAATTCGATCGGACCGGCTATTCCTTTTTGCAGCAAATATTCTTTTAAAAAGAATGGTTTTCATTTGGTTTAATCATTTACTTTTGGAACTTTGATCACTACTTTCGAAATATGGATTCAGAAAAAATGATTGTTGGCTTTCTGGGTGCCGGTGGAATAGCCCGGGCACATGCGTATGCATTAAATTCCCTGAAATATTATTATCCCGAAGTTCCTGAGATTGAGTTCGAAGCAGTTTGTTCGGCCCGAAAAGAAAGCAGCGAAGCTTTTGCGGCAAAATTCGGGTTCAAAAATTCGCAAACCATTGAGGAGTTCAAAGCCAATACCAAGATCAATACTGTACTGATCTTAGGACCTAACAATGTTCATTTCGACCACCTGAAGCTGGCACTTGAAATGCCTTCGGTTACCAAAATCTATCTCGAAAAACCAGTTTGTTCGAACCTGGAAGAAGAGAAAGAAATGACTATGGTTGCACAGGAACCCGGAAAACAAATTCAGGTTGGATTTCAATATTTGCATACCGCTTCGGTTAGAGAAGCCCTGGCGTTCTGGAATACGGGAAAACTCGGAGCCCCAATTCATTTTGACCTGAAATATTATCATGGCGACTATTTGCAGAAGTCGTACCGCGATAAACGGGTAACCAGGCTGACTCCGGCTCCCGATGGAGGAGCAATGGCAGATTTGGGTTCACACGGAATCAGTTTACTGATGGCTTTTCTGGGCGAAAACCTTCGTATCACCAGCGCAATTCAGTCCGGACGGTTTAATGATGTTCCGGAAGATTCGGATTTGTTCAGTTCAATAGCGCTGGTTCATCCTGAAAACCTGGCTGCCGGATCGATGTCAGCCAGCCGGATAAGCTCGGGAACCGGAGATCTGGTTTCGCTCGAAATCTATGCTGAAAAGGGAATGCTGAGGTATTCATCACATTCGGTCGATTATTTTGAGTATTACCTGGAAGAAACCGGCCAATGGATTCGACAGGTCGTTGGCAGCAACTATTTGCCCATAACCAGTTTCCCTTCAGGTCATGTTCCTCCTGGGTGGTTACGTTCGATGATTCATGCCCATTATATTTTTCTTACAGGTCACGATTCAAAATCTTTTGTTCCGGACTTGAAGCATGGTTTAGCCGTTCAGCGTTTAGTGAGAGAAACTGCTGATTATTTGAAAATATATCGGAATTTAATACAAAATGATGGAAAGAAGTAGTGGAATCCTGCTGCACATCAGTTCGCTACCGGGCGACGGCGGCATCGGGGGTTTTGGGAAAGATGCTTATCAGTTTGTCGATTTTTTGGCACAAACCAAGCAGAAAATATGGCAGATTTTGCCACTCGGACCGGTTGGTTATGGTAATTCACCTTATCAGTGCTATTCTGCCTTTGCCGGAAATCCAATACTCATTGATGTTCAGCAACTGGTAACCGATCGGTTGATTTCTAAAAATTCGGTAACCGATCAGCATTTCAAAGCTAAGAATGTGGAGTTTGAGCGGGTAGGAGAGTGGAAGACAGCATTATTTCGGGAAGCTTTTGCCAGTTTCCAAAAGAAATTTGAGCGTTACAAAGATGAGTATGTTACGTTTATGAGCCATAACTCGTGGTGGCTTGATGACTATGCTTTGTTTCGTTCATTAAAAACAAAATATGGCGAAACGGTGTGGAATACCTGGAAGAAAAAGCTGGTCATCCGCGATAATCATACCATTCAGGAAGCATTTAAAGAGTTGCATGCTGAAATCGATTTCCATCGTTTCCTTCAGTTTGTCTTTTTCAAACAATGGTACCAGCTGAAAGCTTATGCCAATTCGAAAGGTATCCGGATTATCGGTGATATTCCGCTTTACGTTTCGTTCGATAGTGTGGATGTCTGGGCCAATCAGGATATTTTTCTGCTCGATGAAGATTCGAAACCAACACAGGTTGGGGGAGTTCCTCCCGATTATTTCAGCGAAACCGGTCAGTTGTGGGGAAACCCGGTATTCGATTGGGATAGGGTAGCAGAACGCGATTTTGACTGGTGGCTGGCCCGTGTTCATTTTAATCTCCGGATGTTCGATCAGGTCAGGGTCGATCATTTTCGCGGACTGGAATCGTTCTGGGCTGTAAATGTGGAAGAAGAGACAGCAATTATCGGAGAATGGTTGCCTGCCAAAGGGCATGAATTGTTCCGAAAACTGAAAGAGCAATTGGGTACGCTGGAGGTTATCGCCGAAGATCTTGGGGTGATCACTCCTGAAGTTGAAAAACTTCGTGATGATTATAATTTACCAGGAATGAAAATTCTTCAGTTTGCTTTTGGATCGGATGCTTCCAATGTGAATTTGCCCCACAATTATACCTCTAATTTTTTCGTTTACACTGGTACTCACGATAATGATACTTCGTTGGGCTGGTTTAATTCGATTGATAAAACAGAACGAAAATTCGCCCATAAATATATTTCCGGAAGCGGAAAACAGTTTGTGCAGAACTTGATAGATCAAGCCTGGGCGTCAGCGGCACATACTGCAATTGCTCCCATGCAGGATATTTTGGGATTGGGTGCCGAGGCGCGTATGAATACTCCGGGAATTGCCGGTGGAAACTGGGCATGGCGCTTCACATGGCCCCAAATCCGCTCCAATCATAAGGTTTTTTTAAAACGGATTACCGGCAAATATAACCGATGAATAAGTCAAAGTTTGATTTTTGAATGTCATAATCAGAATTTTATACTGCCTAGTATCCTGGATTTTGAGTCATTTTTGGATTTAAATCAAGCTCATCCTGAGGAATCGGGAATACTTCGTTGATGTTTTTCCTGAATTGTCCACCTTTCCCTGTTTGCCAACGGGCAGCAAATTGATGAAAATGAGTCTCGGGTTCCCCCCATCGGATGATGTCGTAAAACCGTTTGTTTTCCATGGCCAGTTCTACCCTTCGTTCATGCCTGACAGCTTTCCGGAGTGCGGCCTGATCGTTGGTTTGAATATCGGGCAATAATTTATTACGGTCGCTATTGGCATCCCAATAGTTGTATTTCAGGAAATCGTAATTTTCATACTGGCCTTTTGAAACCTGATATTTGTTTACATTTTTAAAGGTTGTTTTTTTGTCGATTGCACTGCTTTGCCTGGCTCGCTTACGGATTTGATTAATCGATGAACGTGCTTCCTCCAGATCGCCATTTTCGCAGGCTGCTTCAGCATGAATCAAAAGAACTTCAGCATAACGGATCACCTTCAGGTTAAACGGAGCATCTGACGAATCAAAACCAACCCGTTCTGAGGGTGTCAGAAAAACTTTCCGGGAACATAAATGCGATGGACTATACTGGTTGAACTGTACTTCGCCCTCAAAAATATCGCCATCGAACAGAATGGTGTGAACCAAACGCGGATCGCCAGGTTCAAACTCAGCCAGTAAATCAAATGTAGGAGCGTTAAATCCCCAACCTCCGGAATTTCGGCTCCGGCAAAACACGGGAATTACGGTACCTTCACTTTCATCGCCCCAACCTGTATTTGTTGTGGCGTGAGGCACTTCCAGTACTGATTCAACTCCGTAATCAGTTTTTCGAACCTGGAACAAATCCTGAAAATCGGGTTCAAGCTGATATTCTCCTGAAAGTATCACACCTTTTGCTTCCTTTTCGGCCAGGGCCCATTTCTTCTGAAATAGAAAGACATTGGCAAGAAGTGATTGTGCTGCTCCTTTGGTTATCCGTCCCATGTCAGCTTTGGAGTATTCCGATTTCAGTGGAAGATGGTCTCGGGCATAAATTAAATCTTGTTCAATCTGCTCCCAGATCGTTGTTTTTGAGGATTTGGGTAAACGGTATTCTTCCGGAGTTAACGTTTTATTGACCAGTGGTACTTCCCCATAAATATTGATCAGATAGAAATAGAAATGCGCCCTGATAAACCTGACTTCACCCAGCAAGCGCTCTTTCAACTGTTCATTCATGCTGATATTCGCAATATGTGTTATGGTGTTGTTGGCATTAAAGATGGCCGAAAAACAAACATTCCACATTCCCCTGCACGACAAATTATCGGATCGGGTCCTGAAGTATTCCAGATCTTTCACAAATGGCCGGTCGTTGTCCGATTCACCACCTTTTTCGGCATCATCCGAAGCGATATCGCCAAATTCAAATTTATGAACTTCAAAATCATACGATTGAAAATAGTTGTAAACAGCGGTAACAGCTTGCAGTGCATCGCCTTCTGTTTGGTAAAATTTTTCGGATGTTTGAACCGCCAGCTGGAGCCGGTCAATGAAACTTGAATCGCATGCTGAAATCAGAATCAATAATAGAATGATATGTATCCACTTGTTCTTCATTTGTTTCGCTTAAAATTTAACACTTAATCCGGTGAGAAGGGTTCGGGCCTGAGGGTATTTGGCAAAATCAATTCCTGAATTCAAGGGACTTCCACTTAAATCAGCCAGCTCAGGATCGAGTCCGCTATAACGGGTAAAGGTAAAGAGGTTCTGACCTCCCAAATAAATGCGGCATTCGGCAATTCCAATTTTCTGACAGAGCCACTTGTTCAGGCTATATCCAATCTGTAAATTTTTAACTCGCAGAAACGAACCGTCTTCGATGTACCACGACGAAGGCCTGAGGTTATTATTGGCTGTGCTGGCAGAAATACTGAACTGCGAATAAGAGGTTCCTTCCCCATGCCAGGCTTTCTGAAGCATGTCAACCGGTGCATTAAAATAGCCGGTATTTTGATGTGTATAGTATTTAAATACATTAAAAATATCTCCGCCCTGTACTCCCTGGAGAAAAAGGCTAAAATCGAAATGATGGTATTCTGTGGAAAAGGTTATTCCATAAGTATAATCCGGATGAGGTGAGCCGATGAATCCACGGTCCTCTCCGGTTATCTGGCCATCTCCATTCAAATCTTTAAACTTAAAATCACCAGGTCGGGTTAGTTTGTCCTGATAAAACAGGCCTTCGGCTGATATGGCATTTGCTGTATCAACTTCCTTCTGATTTTGAAACACACCCTCAACCATATAACCGAAAAATTCTCCGATTGGGTGGCCAACCATCGTCTTTGTGGTATAACCGAGTCTTTGTTCGCCTCCCAAAATGGGTTCGCCTCCACCTAACGACAGAATCCGGTTTTTATAGGCTGAAACATTCATGTTTACACTGTATTTCAGATCCTTCCATTTATTCCGGAAAGTTACGAAAAACTCAAATCCTTTATTTTGAACATCTCCGGCATTAGTCCAAGGAGAGCCGGGTAAGCCAGTCGATAAAGGAACTGGTAACCGCAGGAGCATGTTTTTTGTTTTTTTGTTGTAAAGATCAATACTTCCTGAAAATTTATTCTTGTTCAGAATGAAATCAATTCCCAAATTCGTTGACTCGGTTGTTTCCCAGGTTAGGCCAGGATTTCCAATGTTAAGTGGAGAATATCCCTGAAACACCGTATTCCCGAATAAATATCTTCTGGTATTCCCACCTGCAATCAAAGTTCGGAAAGCATCGTTCGATATATTCTGGTTCCCGACCTGTCCCCATCCCAGGCGTAGTTTAAGGTCATCCACGAATTTAGAGAGTCTATATAAAGTCGTGAAGAATTTCTCGTTGGAAATACGCCATCCTCCCGATAACGAAGGAAAATAGCCCCATTTTTCACCACCCGTAAATTTCGACGAACCATCGGCACGGATGGAGGCCGTCATTAGATATCGGGAATTGAAGGAATAATTGATTCGGCCAAGGTATGAAATCAAGGCGTAATCAGAAACATTACCGGTGACATTTGGATCGGTTGTGGCTGCACTCAGATATCGAAGGTATTCATCGTTTCCTGGAATATTTCTTTTCGAGGCTTGAATGAAATTATATTTGCCTGCCTCAGCAGTCATTCCCAGCAAAACTGTAAGATCATGGTATTGTTTGAATGTTTTTTTATAGGTCAGCATATTTTCGTAAATCCAGTCGAAGTTTTTGCCTGATTCTTTGGTAACCGAGTTAACGTCGTTTTTTGAATCAGAGTCCATCCAGAACGTGGGTGAAAAATTATCGTAATCTGAGCGTCGGGCATCCATTCCGAAAGTGGTATGGTATGAAAGATTTTTGTTTAATTCGAAACTAAAAGTTAAGTTTCCGAATAACCGAAGTTGGGTCCAGGTGTTTAACGAACGTCCGATTTGTGCAACCGGATTATGTTTGTTGCTATATATAGATTCATACCAACGCGAAAATTCACCATATTTTACCCGGATTGGATCATCCAGAGGTCGTTCTCCTCCTGAAGTTATCGGATCAAGAACGATCGAGGTGAAAACAATGCCGCCATCGAGGTCATCTTCCTGAATCGTTTTTCTTTTTGCATGACTGATGTTTGTATTGAAGGAAACTAATACTCTTTTCGATAGTCTATATTCATTGTTCACTCTGAAAGTCAGCCGGTCGAACTCCGAACCTTTAATGGTTCCGTTCTGGTTCAGGTAGGATAAACTCATCAGATACCTGTTCAGATCAGTTCCGCCTGAAATGGAGAAATTGTGGTTTTGAACAAGTGCTTTCCGTGTAATTAATTTCCACCAGTTGGTTCCGCCGGTAAACAGGTTTGGATCCTTAAAATCTTCAATGTACTGATAGGCACCAGTTCCTTCACTTTCATTTCCGGTTTTTACAGCCAGGTTGTGAATGGTAGTAAATTGTCTGCTGTCGCCCATTTCCGGATTTTTCCAGACCTCGTTTACACCAATATACGAATCAGCTGTAATGACTGGACTACCGGGGATCCCTTTTTTTGTGCTGATCAGGATAACTCCATTAGCTCCCCGGTTCCCGTAAATTGCGGTTGCCGATGCATCTTTCAGAATTTCAACATTTTCAATGTCACCCATATTCAGAAAACGGATATCATCGGTTGGTATTCCATCGATCACAAATAGGGGATTGTTGTTGTTTACTGTTCCAATTCCGCGAATCCGGACAGATGTTCCTCCTCCAGGTGATCCGGAAGTAGAAGTAATAAGAACTCCGGCAGCTTTCCCCTGGAGTGCCTGGTCGATTCCGGTTACAGGTATCCGGCGTACTTCGTCAACCTTGATGTTGGTTATTGCACCTGTCAGGTCCGATTTTCGTTGTGCCCCGTAGCCGATAATTACTACTTCTTCCACGTCCAGTATGTCTGGTTCAAGTATAACATCAATCTGTTGCTTTTTTCCAATCTGGATTTCCTGTTTTTTCATTCCAACATACGAAAACAGTAACGAGTCAACGCCGAATGGAACTTCTACCTTATAAAAGCCATTTCGATCGGTGGTCGTGCCGGTATTGGTGTTTTTAATAATGACTGAAACACCTGGAATCGTTTCCATATTCCTGTTGGCCACTATTCCTGTAATAGTCCGGAATGATTTGGTGTTGAAATTATCGGAAATGATTGGTTTCTGCTGTGACAGAATGATATGCTGGTCAATTATCTGGTAGGAATAGGGTGAGTTTTCGAACAGTTTGTCAAGTACATTGCGAATCGAAGCATCATGAATCTGAATGGAGGTTTTGGGTTGAAGGTTAATACCTGATTGTTCAAAAAAGAACCGGTATTCACTTTGCTTTTCAATTTCAAGAATGATACGTTCAATTGGAACATTCTTAAAATTAAGAGAAATCTGCTTTTCCTGCGAATATACATTCGCCGAAAAAAAGATTATAAAAAAAGACAGTAGAAATTTTACTCTCATAAATACAGCAGGCATCCTATCAAACAATGCTTCTGTAAATATCTGCATTTTTTTTAAAAATCAACAAATTCAGGAAAGGAAATGGAGATTGGGTTGTAATTCGTGAAAAAAAGCAGTCAAAATAAATGATTTGCTTCGGTTATTTTCTGCGAATAGTGATTTTGTTCCGATCGGCAAGGTACTCAATCGGTTCAGTGGTCGATCGTTTGAAAATTTCAAGAATTGAATAAACATTATCATCGATTTTGAAATCCCCGGTATATGTTTTTTCTTTTAAAGACGGATCTTCAAAAATGATTTCGACATTGTAAATACGTTCTATCCGTTTAGCCAGTATTTCAAATTTCTCATCTTTAAAAACAAATTCACCTTTCATCCAAAAGGTGTAAAATTTAGTATCAACCTGATTAATAGTTGTATGGTTGCTTATTCTGTCATAAGTCAGACTTTCACCCGGACTTAGCGTATTCTCGGATTCAGGATTTTCGTTGGATTGAACCGTTACTTTTCCGGAGATGAGCGTGGTTTCAATAAATTTATCATTTGGGTAGGCACTGACATTGAATTTTGTGCCTAAAACCCTGATACTTACATCGGAAGTTTGAACAATAAAAGGAACTTTGGTATTTCGCTGAATTTCGAAATATGCTTCACCGATCAACTCGACCTTTCGTTCATTTTTATTGAAACGTTTGGGGTAAATCAATTTGCTGTTGTTGTTCAGCCAGATTTTACTGCCATCAGGCAAAACAACTTGTGATTTGTTCCCTTTGGGCACAGAAATGGCACACATCTCGTTTTTTGAACTTTCCTCGCTGATATAATAATAAGAAAGGAAGCTGAAGGAAAGGACTAAAAAGATAATTGCGGCGTACTTTGCAAATTGATTAACCCGAAAGGAAAAATTCCGAACTCTGGTTTGTGATTGAGTTCCTTCCGCGAATTTAATCCGGTTAATTAATTTGTCGTACGCCGCAATTGCTTGAGAATTGTTTGTTTGATCTTGTTTGTGATACCAGAGTTCTTTGATTTGAAAATATACTTGCTTGTTTGTGGTCGATGAATTAATCCATTTGTTTAGAGCTTTTTCCTCCTCCGGAGAAATATTATCCTCAAACTTTCTCCCAATTATGCTCCAAATGATTTCCATGGTTCTCTGAAATTATAGTTAAAGACAAGATCTTTGGCAAAATCTACTAGTTAATTGACCGATATTTTGAAATATTTTTCTGTTTATGTGCAAACAGTTGAAATAGAATTAGATTAATATCTTCAATTGAAAAATGTTTTAATGATTGACCAAGCTTTTTAATGGCAGTCGCAATATGATTGTCGATTGTATTCACTGAAATATCCAGAATTTCAGCAATTTCTTTGTATTTCAGACCTTCAATTTTAGCCATTTGAAACACCAGTTTGGTTTTTGGCGGAAGCTGGTTGATTGCATGCTCAATTTCATTACGGACTTCATTCGTAAAAAAAGTGGTTTCCGGTGTTAATTCATCTACCTCAAACCGAACTAAAACATCATCCAGCGAAGTATTCCGTTCCTTTCTGAATTTACTCAGGTAATTAAATGAGGTGTTCTTGGTTGAAATGAACAGGTAATTATTCAGATTTTCAATAGTTTTAAGGCTGCTTCTCTTCTGCCATATATTCAAAAAAACATCGTTAACAGCCTCTTCAGCAAATTCAGCAGAATGAATTATTGAAAGGGCAAATTTGTAAAGCCGGTCGAAATAAGCCAGATATAATTCTTTAAACGCTTGTTGGTCAGAATTCTGACTAATCTTTTTACAGAGGTGTCCGATGTACAGTTTGTTATCCAAGCCTAATTTCTGTTAGTTGATTTCATTAATCCAACAACGAAAGTACAACTTCAAGTTCCCAATTCCTACTTTGCTATTTTAATTTGTCTTTAAAGATTTTTCTGAATTTCTGCAGTTTTGGCACAATCACAAACTGGCAATAGCTTTGCGATCTGTTGTTTGCAAAATAATCCTGATGGTAATTCTCCGCTTTGTAGAACTTGTCGAAAGCGGTTATTTCTGTAACTACGGGTTTTTCGAACACATTTTCTTTGTTCAGTTCCGCTTTGTATTTTTCGGCAATATCCTTTTGATCAGGCGAATGATAAAAAATTGCAGAACGGTATTGAGTTCCCGCGTCGGCCCCTTGACGGTTCAGCGTTGTCGGATCGTGGGTTTCCCAGAAAACTTCGAGAAGTTCGCGAAAACTTATGATTTTTGGATCGAAAGTGATATGAATGACTTCGGCATGACCCGTTTCGCCTGTACAAACCTCCTTGTATGTTGGGTTTTTAAGTTTCCCGCCCGAATAACCTGACTCCACCGTTTCAACACCTTTTAAACTCCTGAAAATGGCTTCGGTACACCAGAAACATCCTCCGCCGAAGGTAGCTGTTTCCGTTTGTCCTGAACTTGATAGCTGCGACATACTGCATAAAATTAAAATGAATAGAAATCTGGACATGATTGTCTTTTTCTATTCAGAAACAGATATCCTCGTAAAAAGTTGAATCCAGATAATTTCAGTTTTCGGGTTGTTATGTTATCAGGTTGTCAAGTTATCATTGTTATCTAAACTATTTAACCATCCAACCATTTGACCATACAGCCATTTAACCAATGATCATTTCCTGAAAAGCTGACCGCTCAAATTCCAGAACTTCCAGATCCTTGATGTCTTTTCTGTCGATCACAAAACGGACTGCAGTGCACACCTGGTGAATACCTTTGTTTCCGGCTGCTCCCGGATTGATATGCAGTACCCGGTATTTTGGATCATGTATAACTTTAAGGATGTGTGAATGCCCGGAAATGAAAAGTTGAGGCGCTTTGATTTGAAACAGATTCCGAATACGAGCTTCATACTTTCCGGGGTAACCGCCAATGTGAGTCATTAAAACATCAACTTCTTCGCAATAAAAACGCTCATCGATAGGAAACATGCTCCTGAGAATATGATCGTCGATGTTTCCGTAAACTGCCCGCAAAGGTTTGAAAGCCGATAAACGGTCTGCTGTTTCGGCATTTCCAATGTCACCGGCGTGCCAGATTTCATCAACCTGTTCGAAGAAAGTAAAAATCCGGGAACTGAGCATTCCGTGTGTGTCTGATAATAAGCCAATTCGTTTCATTCCAAAAAGATTATCGGATGAGCCAAAAATAGATTAATTTTGTAGAAAAACAGAACTATGAAACGGGTAGTTATTGTCAGGCATGCTAAATCGGTTCATACCGGATACGATGATGATTTTCACCGCAACCTGGCCGACCGGGGTAATGATGACGCAGAAAAAATTAGCTTGAAACTGAATAATTTAAATATTACTCCTGAATTGGTCATTGCCAGTCCTGCAACACGAACCATGCAAACTGCTGCTATTTATTGCCGTAACTTAAACTACGATGCTGCAAAAATTCGGCAGGAAATTGATCTTTACGAAGGTGTTTCTACTCAGGATTTTGTTGAGCTACTCCAGCAATTGCCTGAAGATGTCCAGACCGTTTTCGTTTTTGGTCATAACCCTACTGTCTATTACCTGGTTTACAACCTGGTGAAATATTTCAATTCAGATATGCCAACCTGCTCAACGGTCGCGCTCGATTTTGAGGTTCGAACATGGAAAGATATCTCTGCCAGGATTGGCAAGGTGGCTTTTCAAATTACACCCAAGTCAATTTAGCCCATTTGTATTTAGCATGAATAACTAATATCCAAAATCATAGCATAACCTTAAACGTTTAACTTTTGATTTGAAACTCTTCTATGCATATTTTCTATACTCCGGATATTTCAGGAAACACCTACACCCTCGATGAACCCGAATCGAAACATTGCGTTCGGGTTTTAAGATTAGTATTGGGCGATAAAATAACTCTGGTCAATGGCCGTGGAGGTTTTTTTACCGCAGAAATTACAGATCCGGATCCTAAACGCTGTGCTGTTAAAGTGACCCAGTCGGAACCGAATTTCGGACTTCGGAATTTTCAGGTACATGTGGCAATTGCCCCCACCAAAAACATGGAACGAATCGAGTGGTTTCTGGAAAAGGCTACTGAAATTGGAATCAACCGGGTTACTCCGTTGCTTTGCAGGTATTCGGAACGAAAGGATATTAAACACGACCGGCTCGAAAAAGTGATGGTTTCGGCTATGAAACAATCGCTCAAAGCATATTTACCTCAGCTTGACGAACTGACGAAATTTAGTGAGTTTATCAGTCAACCTTTTAATGGACAAAAATACATCGCTCATTGTGAAGAGCAGCATCGGGAATTACTGAAGAATGCAGTTCAGCCGGGAGAAAGTTATCTGATCCTGATTGGTCCTGAAGGTGATTTCTCAACTGAAGAAATTGAATTGGCTCTCAAGGCCGGATTTTTGCCTGTCAGTTTGGGTGACAGCCGTTTACGCACCGAAACTGCCGGTGTGGTTGCCTGTCATACATTCAACTTCCTTAATGAATAGTACCTCCGGCAAGAACTACTTGGTGAGCATGGGTTTTCCCGGAGTAAGCCCGTTTTCATTAAATGCATCGACCTCAATCCAATAAGTCTTATTTTTGTCGGGGCAATGAATGGTCAACCGGTTTTTTTTATAGACCTGATAGCTGTGGTATAACTTATCTTTATCGGCACCATAACGAATATTGTAACCCGTAGTATTTGCCTGTTTTTCCCATGACATTTTTATTATTTGTGGATTACGGAAATCTCGTACTGCTCGAAATGAATTCACTTTTTTCGGTTTACGATTTGTCCCTGATCCAAAAATCCGAAAGCCAGAAATAGCGAATGTACCATCAGACACATGATAATTGGTAATTTTCAAATATTGGGCCTGAACTGGAATCCGCAATGCTTCATACGGATGGGTCTGGTATTCGGTGTTGGAAGTTTTATCGCTCAATGTCTTCCAATTCTTATTATCCGAGGAATATTGAACAAGATATTGGTAGGCATGTACACCATTATTCCCAATGATTTTTGTTTTATTCTCCGCAAAATTCAGTTGAAATGCATTAACCGTGCAAACCGAACCTAAGTCAACACTCAACCATTCACCCTTTTTACTGGTTTGAGCACTCCAGTATGTTCCTATATTTTCATCAAAAGCAAAAGCGATCGGGCTTGTAGCCAAACTTGAAGATGCTTGTGCTGTCAGGTTATCAGAAAGAAGCGACCATTCCGGATCAAGTTTACTTACATTGGTGTTTTTGTGATTTGGCATAACTATCGGGTAGTCGCCAAAATCAGTTTTTGTGAATAAGTTGCCATCTTTATCAAAACCTGCGGGGAAAAGCCCCAATCTGGATTCAGATTCATGTTTATCAGGAGATGCGACCGTTGCAATATGCCACCAGTTACCATATTTATCTGTAAAAGTTGACCCGTTACCGGCGCCGCAAATAAACCCGTCTGGCCGAAATGAAAATGGATTATTCGCAGCATAAGTAAAAGGTCCTAACGGACTGTCGGAAACATATACAATATCGCTATAGCTCCCCAAATCAACGTTTTGCTCTGTACATTGATAATAGTATTTTCCGTTGTATTTATTCATCCAAGAACCTTGAATATTGTAATTTCCGGTTTTTCCGGTATTATCTTTAGGTTTTTTACGACCTTTTTTCAACGGATTTGTTTTACTGCAAACAACAGGCACTCCTATGGGATTGAGTAGATTGTTTGCATCCAATTCGCGCGTCATCACCCCGTCATTATTCGAACATCCATAGTAGCAATATACTCTGCCATCCGTATCGGCAAAAATCGCAAAATCACTGATAATTGAAAGCAGGATTGAACTACTGTACTCCTCCCAGTTTCCGTTGGTTGGATCTTTGGAACGGAATATCTTATCGTTGAGCGATGTAAAGAAATAGATCCAATCACCAATAACGACAGCTGTTGGTGCCCTATTTTCAAATGGCAGGTTTGCAATAGTTACGTATTTCCAGGAAAGCAAGTCGCTTGAATACCAATATCCTCCGGCATTTGAAGCAAATAAAAAATAGTTATCCTTGAAAAGCACAATGGTTGGGTCCGCAATGCCTCGTCCTGTTGGCTGATCCGAGCTAAATTGATAATTTAGGTTCAGTGGATTACAGTATGTTTGACCGTAAACTGTTTTTACCTGAATCCCAAGAATAAAGCTCGTAATAAGGATAAAAAGTAGGAATACTTTTTTCATAATAAATAATTCATTTTTGGTTCTATGACGTTTGGTATGGGTTAAATAACAAACTGACCACCAAAATATATAAAACGAGAAATGGCTGTGATCCGAAAAACCTTATTTCTATTTTAGTAACCTAAGTATAAAACATAATCCGCCTTGTTTTAAACCTTATTAATTTATCTGTAAATCAATAAGGTAATAAGGTCAGACTTACACTCATGGCCCATTTCTACTAAGGTTTCCCTGACAAATAAGGTTTCATAAAAATGAATATAAAAGTATTCATGTCTCAAGTAATTAATCTGCACAAAATTGTATTACCCACGGTATCCGTCATAGAGACATGTGATTATTCTACACCGAGCGCCTGTTCTATATCTTCAATCAAATCTCCGGCTCCTTCAATGCCTACCGAAAGTCGCATCATTGTTGTGCGAATTTCCATTTTCAGGCGTTCACTTTCCGGAAATTCAGCATAAATAGTGGAATACGGATGAATGATCAGCGATTTATTGTCGTTCAGATTGGTCGCACGGCGAATAATCTTCAGCCGGTTCATAAACCGGAAACATTCCTGCTGACTTTCCAGATCAAACGTCATTACTGTTCCGGGAACACCACCAAACTGTTTCAAAGCAAGCGGATAAAACGCTGAATCTTTTAATCCGGGATAGTCCACCCGTTTTACTTTTGGATTATTCTGAAAATATTCACCCAGTTTCATGCAATTTGCGAAACAACGCTCAACCCGCAATTCCAGAATATCAAGTCCTGAAATCATATAATTAGCTGTGTGGGCTGTCATTGGCATGCCTAAATTTCGATAGTAGTTCTTTCGGAGCCGGGCAATAAATGCATCTTTCCCGAACTTCCCGGCGAAGGCCAGACAATTCGGATTTTTACTCCAGTCGTATAAACCGTTGTCAATAATCAGTCCTCCAACCGAAGTGGCCCCACCCGAAATGAATTTGGTGGTTGACATCACTTCAATATGAACACCCAATGATTTTGAATCGAAAACTGAAGGAGGTGTGACCGTACTGTCTGCAATCAGCAGAATGCCGTGCCTATTGGCAATGTCGGCCAAACGGCTGATATCAGCAATTTCGAGTTGTGGATTAGTTACGGTCTCAAAATAAATGGCTCGCGTATTTTGGTCGATTAATGGTTCAACTTCTTCAATTTTGCAGGTGTCAACCATTCGCGTTTCCAATCCGTAGGCTGAAAGACTTTGTTCGAAGAGTGCAACCGAATGCCCGAACAAATGATTTCCTGAAATAATATTATCTCCTTGTTTGCAAATAGCCATGATGGTGGCCGAGATAGCCGACATTCCGGAAGATAAAGCCAAAACCTGATGCGCTCCGGTTAACAGTTTTACCTTGGATTCAAAGTATTCAACCGTCGGATTGCTGGTTCTGGAATAGGTATGAGCGGGAAATTCCCCGCGGAAATTGGCGGCAATATCCTCAGCCGACGCAAATTCGAAAGCAACCGCTTCATAAATAGGCATGGCTAAAGCGTTGTGCGGATCTTTTTTCAGAAATGGTATATTGAGCGATCGGGTCGTAAAATTTTTCATTTTTAAGAATTGAATTTATTTTAGCACAAATTTCACAAACAGAACGCCACATCGGACGTTTTGTTTGATTTTGCTTAGGTTGCAAATTTGGGAAATATTTAGCAAAAACAACCTTTCTTACAAATTCAAAATGCTCAATCCACTGAAACCATCCAATATTTCTATCTTTGAGCGCCGGGAGGATGAAACCCGGACAATCAGTATTTCTGATTTTTTTACTTTGGCCTTGATATGAAAAAGCTCGGATTTATACTATTTGTTATTCTACCTGTGATGGCTTTTTCTCAGGCCGCTTCGGTAAAAATTGCATTGATGAAATACAATGGAGGCGGCGACTGGTATTCAAACCCGACGTCATTGGGTAATTTAATCGCCTTTTGTAATGATAACCTGAAAACGAACATCGATCCGGAACCGGGAACAGTGGAGCCTGGAAGTGCTGATTTATTCAATTACGCTTACGTGGATTTGACCGGACATGGAAATGTATTTTTTTCTGATCCGGAGGCTGCAAATCTACGCACTTACCTCGAAGGCGGAGGATTTATGCACATCAGTGATAATTACGGAATCGATCCGTTTATTCGCCGCGAAATGAAAAAGGTGTTTCCTGAACTCGATTTCATTGAACTGCCTTTTGAACATCCAATTTATCATCAGAAGTATCAATTTCCGAATGGGTTACCTAAAATTCATGAACACGATGGAAAACCGGCACAAGGTTTCGGATTGATTTATAAAGGCCGTTTGGTCTGTTTTTATAGCTTCGAATGTGATTTAGGTGACGGGTGGGAGGACCGTTCAGTTCACAACGACCCGGAAGACGTTCGCCAGAAAGCTTTACGGATGGGTGCAAATATCATTTCATTTGTGTTTAATCAGTAGAAAAACTATTTATGAAGGTTTTGGGCGTCAATGGAAGTCCGCGCAGAGGCGGCAATACTGAAATCCTTATTAAAACTGTATTTCAGGAGTTCGAAAAAGAAGGTATCGAAACTGAACTGATTCAGCTGGGTGGTAAAGTAGTCCATGGATGCACAGCATGTATGAAATGCCGCGAGATACAGGACAGACGTTGCCACATCAAAAACGATCTGATCAACGAAATCATTGCTAAAATGGTAGATGCCGATGGAATCATTCTGGGTTCGCCTGTTTATTTTGCTGATATCACTCCTGAAATGAAAGCTCTTATTGATGTTGCTGGTTATGTTGTCCGAGGAAACGGCCATTTGCTGCGACGTAAAGTAGGGGCTGCTGTCATAGTTGAGCGTCGTGGTGGAGCTTTGCATGCCTTCGAAACCATCAACAACTTTTTCCTGATTAACCAAATGATCGTCCCTGGGTCGAGTTACTGGAATTTTGCCTTTGGCGCCAAACCCGGCGATGTTTTAACCGACGTGGAAGGAATTCAGACCATGAAAACGTTAGGTGAAAATATGGCGTGGCTCATTAATAAACTGAGGTAAATATCCTGTACGTTCCCCTGATTTGGCAATCATTCAGTTGTTTTGCATCGATACCGGGCATTTATGTTTGGTAATTATAAATAAAAATTTCTTCGTTGAGAGAACTGTTTTTTCGTTAAATTGGTGTTTTTACGGTATTAGCTTGTTGATACAGTTAGGATTAAATAGCAAACTTTTAAAATTCAATTCAATGAAAACTTACAAACCTTATCTGAGTTTAACTAATAACAGCGAAAAGTATGAACTTGGGGTGATTGTTACCGCAGTAAAAGATCAAACCATATCGAGTATCCGTCAGGAAGAAGTAAAAAAGGGCAATGATTCATATTGGGGGGTCATCATTACCCTCTCTGACGCAACCCAGTTGGTCAATGGTCCCGAAAACCCGATTTTTTCTGCTAATGTGGAAATTGCATTAGACAAATCGACAAACTACAAGAAAATCCAGTGCCGCACCGAAATATCGCTTTCGGATGGCAGATTTGGCCCCGCTGAAGGAGGTAATACCTCTATCGATTTTGGGGACGCAGGAAATTAATAATTGGTTTAGGTCAAACGGGAAAAAGGTGTATGTGTAAAAACACCTTTTTTATTTTGCTATAATTTACACCCGTTTTTTATAACTTTCAGCCGATTATGATTTAGGCTCCAATTAAAGATCAACTATGGAAAAGCTTCTCTTGGCAATGATGATCATTTGTTTTTGCGGATTTGTCAGTAAAGAAAGCCGATCACAAATAAATGCAGTGGATGATACCCTTGTGATCCAAAACATGCTTAGTGATTTAAAGCACCTGATAGATAGCAATCTGGACAGCACACTCATTCTTAGTAAAGAGACGGCCCAAAGGGCCGCTAAAATTAAGTATAGAAATGGCATTTGGGAAGCAGAAATGTATCGCGGAAAAGCTTTATACAAACTTGGACATGCCGACTCCTCTAAGGTACTACTTACTCAGGTTTTAAAGGAAACGCAAGAACAAAAATGCCGATTGGAAGAAATAAAAGTGCATTCTGCCCTTGCTATGATATTACAAAATGACTACAATTTTCATCCTGCTGTAGATCATTTGATGCAGGCTGAAAAACTAATGAAAGACACCGATCCTTTTGAGCTCCGTTTTGAAATTTTAAATAAACTGGCAACTACCCATCGAAAAATGATGGATTACGCCAGTGCATTGAAATACTTCAATATATTGGGAAACAAGTATTTTAACCAAATGAATGTCTTACAACGTTACACACTTTTTCAAAATAAAGGAAATGTTTACGCGGTTATGAAAGAGTTTGGTAAAACGGAAGAATTCTTCAAAAAAGCGTATGATGAAATTGTAAAAATCAATTCCCCTGCTAATCAGGCTTTGATTACTTACAATTTGGGTGCTCTTTTTTACAGTCAAAAACGATATGAAGTAGCGAAAGAATACATTACGAAATCATTGGAGGCATACCTAAAAATCGGAGATCGGTCATATATAGAGCGTTGTTACAGGGTTTTTGGCTCCATCTATTTTGACCAAAAAGATTATCTTAAGGCGAAAAAATACTACGATATGGCCATGGGAATTGCTAAGGAGATCAATAATCCCAGAGCAATTATGGCAAACTATGATAACCTGTATCAAACCTATTGGAATATAGGATACTACAACAGGAATATCGAGAATATGGATAAAGCGTTGAGCTATTATCAGAAGTACACACAAATGAAAGACAGCCTGTACAAGATTGAAACTACAACAAAAATCTTGGAGCTTGAAAAGCAATACGAAACCGAAAAAAAGAACAACCAGATTGCCATACTGGAAAAGGAAAATCAACATCAGGAAGATCAAATTCTGGTGCAGCATACACAACGCAACCAATTGATCCTTGCAATCTTACTGGTCAGTGGTATTCTTGGCATATTTGTTTATTTCTTTTATTACTATAAAAAAGTCAATAATCTTTTACAGATTCAAAGTAAAAACATACTTGAGCAAAAAAATCGAATATCGGAACAGAACGTAAAACTTCAAAAATCATTAAATACACAAAACAAATTGTTCAGTATTATTGGCCACGATCTTCGAAGTCCTTTGGCTTCCATTTTCAATATTTCAAGTTTGATTGGCTTCTATATTGAAGACAAAAATTATGCAGCCCTTGAAACAACCAAAAAGATGATGGACCAGAAAACTGATCAGATACTTGATTTGACCGATAACCTGCTTAATTGGGCCAGAAGCCAGACTGAAAGTTTGCAACCTTTGTTTATGCCATTGAGCCTGAATGAAATTTTTAAGGAATGTCTCGAACTTTATCGACCGATTGCGGTCGATAAAGACATCATCATTGATTGTTCGGAACAACAAGACCTTCTGATTTGGGCTGACCGAAATATGGTAAAGACGATTTGCAGGAATTTGGTTAACAATGCTATTAAGTTTACACACAAAAACGGACAAATTAAGGTTTGGCATGAATCTAATGACCAGTTTGCCCTAATCTCAATAAAAGATTCAGGAGTAGGAGTTGAAAAGGACAAGCTTGAATCGTTGTTTGAAAACGGCTACGAAAAAATAACCCGGGGTACGGCAGGCGAAAAGAGTACCGGATTAGGACTTTCTGTCTGTAAAGAATTCGTCGACGCGATGAATGGAAAGATTTGGGTTGAAAGCGAAACAGGCTTGGGGAGCCAATTCACTTTTGAACTTTTATTGTATGATCCTGAAATCCATCAATCAAAACAAAAACAAACGCAAAAAACGAACCTATCTACCCTTCTTTCAAACTGATAAAGGCTCTCTGCATTATTCAAAAATTTTAATTTCAATTTTCTTCTAATCAGGAATCTCCCTGATAAAGCTCGGGTGGGCTGGCCATGCAATTATTATACCCAAGTTAAGCCAATTTATTCAAAGAATTACTGTCTATTGCCTTATTCAATCGAAATTATAAATATATGGAACACCTGACATTTCTTCGAAAGGCCCAATAGCCGTTTATCATACCAAACACGTTGCTTGAGTTTTGATATTTGAATTAATCGAAGATATCGAAAGCAGAGGGCTGATGGCAGCTTTCATGATCATCAGGACGGAATTAACAAGGATATCTTCAGGTTTAACTTAATTCGTGATTTTCGTTTCAATAAATGTAATTGCTATCTGATTTGGTTTTAAATTAACACGAAATTTAGGTAATCAATTTTAGATCGTTATTTTTGCAGCAAAATGTGTAATAATTATGAAGGAAGCAAAAAATTGTCAGACGATTCAGGAAATTAGAGCAGGAATTGATGAGATTGACCAACAGATTCTTGCCTTTTTTGGGAAGCGAATGGAGTATGTCAGAGAGATCGTAAAATTCAAATCAGATGAAAATGGGATTATTGCAAAGGAACGACAATTGGAAGTATTGCAAAAACGGAAGGAATGGGCTAAAGAATTCAATCTGGATCCTGAATTGTTTGAAGAAATTTACAAGGTCCTGATAAACTGGAATATCCAAAAAGAACTGGAATTGTTTCGGAGCGAGGAAAAAACAAATATATAATCAAATTTAAATAACTAAAGGATGTATAAAAAAGATATTAAAGTAGTTGATTGTACGGTACGCGATGGCGGATTAATGAATAAATGGCAGTTTAGCGACGAATTTGTTAAAGGTGTTTACGATGCTTGCGTTGAAGCAGGCGTCGATTACATGGAAATAGGCTATATCAGCAGCGAAAAGGCTTTTAGCCGTGACGAAGTAGGCCCATGGAAATTTTGTTCTGAAAAGGATTTACGCCGGATTGTTGGCGACAATAATACCAATTTGAAATTATCGGCTTTGGTTGATATTGGCCGTATTGATATGGTTGATATTCCAATGGCAGCTGATAGTGTAATTGACATGATGCGTGTTGCCTGCTATGTGCACCAAATGGATAAAGCCATTGAACTGGCACATCATTGCATGGACAAAGGTTACGAAGTTACAATTAACCTGATGGCCGTTTCGAAAGTAAATGAACACGATCTGGACGAAGCTCTTTCGGATTTGGCGAAATCACGGGTCCCAATCGTTTATGTGGTTGATAGTTTTGGCAGTATGTACAGTGAGACCACTGACTATCTGCTGAAGAAATATCAAGCCGCATTGCCAGGAAAAGAAATTGGAATTCATGCTCACAATAACATGCAACTAGCCATGTCGAATACCATAACTGCCCTGATTGGCGGAGCCACCTATCTCGATGCCACTTTGCTGGGGATGGGTCGTGGAGCCGGTAACTGTCCGGTCGAAATTCTGATTGCCTTCCTGAAAAATCCAAAATATCGTTTGTTGCCTTTGCTGAAAGTTATTCAGGAACAGGTACTTCCATGGGACAAAAAAATTGACTGGGGTTACCATGTTCCATACCTGATTACCGGTGCCTTAAACGAACACCCCAGAAGTGCCATGGCTTGGATGGATTCGGAACGAAAAGACGATTTCGTATCGTTTATGAAGGAAATGCACGATTATGAATTGTTGGAGTAAAAACAGAGACAAAAATATATTTTTGAGAATGGAGGGCAGTTGCTCTCCATTTTTTATTGCAAAATGTATTGGCAGGCGGATTGAAGTACAAATAACGACTAGAAAACCAACTTCAGGAATAAAACAGGTGTAAGCGGAACGGAACTGGAATAGACCCGGAAATTGCCTAACTCTTTCGTTAACCGGAAATTTTTGAGGTTCGCATACCGTAGATTTTGAGTATCGAATACATTGAGAACTGACAATCCAAGTTCTCCGGTAAATCGTCTGGGAGTGAATTTGTAAGTCACGGCTGCATCAACTCGGTTATACGATACATTGCTGGTTTCAGCCTTAAATACTTCGCGCAAAATTTGCATTCCCGAACCATAAACATAGTTTGCAGAAAAATAAAATTTATGAATATTAAATAATCCGGCAGCTTTAAATTCGTGCGATTGGTGCTGTGGCGCCAGTGTATAATCAGGCAATGCAACATTCGCCGGAGCAAATCGTTCGAGCGCTTTGCTAAGGGTATAGGAAGCCCAAACTGAATGTTTCCCAAATTCCTTTTTGGCATAAAGGTCTATGCCATAAGTTTTGGCGTCGCCAAAGTAAGAGAAATAACCGTCAACAGGTTTGCCCTTGACAAGCCGCTGTTCAAATACCCGTTCGATGAGGTTTCGGCTTGGCTTGTAATAAGCCTGTAAATTCAGAATCAGATCGTTCTTGAAGTAATTGATTTCACTAACCCAATGAGTGGCATTTAAAACAGGTGTGTTTTCATTGCCGGTAACCCACAAATAAGTGTAGTTTTGATTCCGGTCAACGTTGGCAACTTTATAAATGAACTGGTTATAACGTCCCCAGGACGCATTAAATTTCAACTGTTCAGAAAGCTTATAGGAGGCGCTTATGCGGGGCTCCAGGTAAACTTTGTTCTGATCGATGGACAGATTTGTTCGGATACCGGTTTTCAGGATGAGGCGGTCTCCGATTGGCAAATTATCGTGGACATAGACAAATGCCCTTCTTGAACTGAACTTAGTCAAAGTATTAATTGTCAGCGTGTCCGTCAGGTTGGTTTTGAGGTCAATTTGAGCTTCGTTATTGTAAAAGCCACCACCAAATTCCAACTGATGTCCATTAAAAAGTGTGAGCAGGTTCTCTGTCCTGAATGAATTATCCAGCGTACTATTTTTCGTATCTATCTGATCTTTATTATAAGTCGATTGTGTACTGGTATTGTTCGAATTGACATTCTCTGACTGTGATTTTGAAAAATCAGAATTCGTAATAACAAATTTCGAGACCAGATTATCCGACCATTTTTTATGGTAGAAAACCGACCCGCCAAATTGTTTGTTTTCTTCCTTGTCAAGCAGGTTTATGGTTATCGGAGTGGTTTTTTTATTCCCGTGATTCATCCCCATGTTCATTTCGCGGGTAACATTGGCATTCGCTTCCAGGCTAAAATAGTCGCCTCCCCCATACATGCTAACATAAAACTGGTCACCGTTATCGAAATGATAACTGTATTTCAGGTTTAAGTCTCTAAACTGGTAATCGTTGGGATAAACATCCATATCAAAACTAATATCTCGATGCTGTGTCGATTTTGAATGGTCGTTGGGTAAAGGTCGGGTAGGGGCAAAAATATTAAAATCGCCGGAGTTATATAAATTATAATAAGTTTGGCGATAGGCCAATATTAGCGACGATCTTTTTAATACTGGTATTTCAACCATTCCGTTTAGTGTGGTTGGGTTAATATTCAGACTAACAACCGGTTTTTGAATGTTCCCGTTTTTCGCTGTGATATTTACTATTCCACCAACTCTATTCCCATATTTTGCATCGAAACCTCCTTTTAAAATTTCGATGTTTTTTACTAGAAAAGGGTTTACTACGCTGATATTATCGTTGTAATTTTTTAATCCGAAGATGGTGAACTCATCAAAAGTAACCAGACTCTGTCCTTCATAACTTCCCCAGATCAGGAGGTCGCCCGATTGTTCGCCGGCAGCCTGAATACCCGGCATTAACCTGATCAGATTGAATACCGAATTGTCGCCCTGACCGGGCAAAAACCTTGCAATGTTATGGTTGATGGTTATTTTGCCGGCCTTTTCGCCCACCATGGTTGCTTTCTCTATCCTGTTGTTTTGAGCGAGTACTTCAGGAAGGATTTGGGTGGATGGGGTCAGCTTGAACCGCTGATTAATTCCGGCATATAGCAGCGTATCGTAAATATAATAACCCAGATGCGAAATGCGAACATGGAAAGTACTGTCGTCAGTTGCCGTATAATTAAAATTTCCGGTGACGTCGGCAATCATCGGATGGTTATTAATCATGATTTTTGAAAACGGGAGCGGCTCAAACGATCCGGCTTCCACAATCTGCCCGGTAATTTGGGTTTGACCTTTTTTCTGTTCCTCCCTCAATTTCTTTTTGTCAGGAATGATGACAAATACCTCGCCGGTTTTTTTGAGTTGAAAAGGAAGACCATCCAATAGGAATTTTAAAACTTCTTCTTTCGATGAAAATGTTTTGGACACCGTAATCCGATATGGCGAAAGTTGATTGTCGGCGTAAGAGAACTGAAAATCGTATTGTTCACGTAATTGCAAAAGTACCTGGTTGAGCGGCAGATTGCTTACTTCAACTCTAATATTCCGGGATTGAGCAAAGCCTGCCACCGAAAGGATTACAACAAAACATGATATTAATAATTTCCTAATCATTCATCTTTTGGAACAATGAGATACTTGCCAACTGATTTTCTGACATATTTTAAACCCAAAGCAGGGCAAACATATTCCAGAATCTCTTCAACATTCTGATCCCTGTTAAAGTTCCCGGTGTACAACGATTTATTATCAATTTTAGTATCAATCGACACCCCATATTGACGTTCAATTTCGGTGAATACTGAATGAACCGGTGTTGCAGTAAATAGGAAAATGTTTTTCTTCCACGAAATTTCAGGGAAAGTTTCGATGTTGGTCAAAACGGTAATTTCACCATTCCTGTTAACTTCCGCCTGGCTGTTTGGTTTAATAATAGCTTCGAATCCCAATCGTGACCTGACTTTTACAGTTCCGGTAATACAAGTTACTTTATAAATTTCTTCACGTGCAAAAATATTGAAACTGGTGCCTAAAACCTGTGTAATTCCTTTGGTTGATACAACTGTGAATTTTTTCCCTTTCTGAACTTCAAAAAATGCTTCACCTTTAAGTTTCACCTCCCGATTTATCTTCCACCAATAAGGATTATAACTTATTGAACTTTGAGCGTTCAATTTTACTTTTGACTGATCGGGTAACATGGCTTCCAAATGTTGTCCTGCCGGTGTTTCAATGGTGATGGAATAAAAACGCAATAAACTTCCGGCCGAGAAGAGAATAATGATACTTGCAGCTGCAATCCATTTGGCCAAAGTGAAATTAACCGACAACAAACGGCCTTTTGGCTGATCAACAATCCGACCTTCAATATTTGCCCAAATATCAGCTTCACTCTTTTTCCAATGGAACTTTCCATCAGTAAAAAAAGCTTTGCTTTGTCGGTCAATAGCTATCAGATCAATATGTTGATTGTTTTGTTTCACTTTTGTTTTTCACTTTTAATCCGGTTCAAACGAAATCCCATTACGAATAAAATTAAGCCCGATATTTTATCTTTTAAGTTTGATTTTAAATGTTCAAGTGCCTGGCTCATTCGTTTTTCAATAGCCTTTACACTAAGTTCGAGCTGTTCTGCAATTTCTTTATATTTCAATTCGTCAATCCGATTCATTAAGAATACGGTTCTTTGTTTTTCCGGCATCGATTTTAAAGCTGCTTCATAGGCTTCTTTTAATTCCTGAAAGTTCAATTCGTCTTCTGGAGTTGTGCTTTTATTGTTTGGCTGGAATGTATTGAAGAAGTTAAAAGCAATCACTTCCTTTCGATATTGCGATATAAATAAATCGCCTGCAATTTTAAAGAGTAATCCTTTAACTGTTTTTGGATCGATTGTTAATTGTTTTTCCCAGATCCGAAGGAAGGTCTCCTGGGCAATATCATCTGCAATTTCCTCATTGCCTGATCGGTAGAGTATGTACCTCCTGACATCCTCAAAGTAGCTGTTGAACAAGGTTCCGAACTCTTCTTTTTTCAATTTCTTTCCATTTTCATCTGCCCTAAAGATAGATGAAATGAACAAACATCAGAAATAAAATATTTTAAAAGAGAGCCGTACTTCTCGACTCTCTTTTAAAAATATGTTTTATCCTTTATGCATTCCTCCGCCAGACATTCCTCCGCCAGACATACCCTTACCTGATCTTTTTCCATGATCATTTTGTTGACCCATGTGTTGACCATCAGTTTTTGCATGAGGCATTCCACGATCTTTTAACACAATTTCAACAGTTGCATCACCGGTCGTAAGGTTTGCCAGATTGTCGCAAACACCATCGCCATAATCCAAAGTAGCAATTATGCTGGTATTTTTACTATACTGTACAGTTCCCTGAACGGCATGGTGGCAATCTCCCAACCTGATCAGCGGATTAGTAATTTCCCTCGTGTAAGTGTCTCCATTTGAATTGGTAACATTAATTATTCCTGTAATCTGGATCATGTCGTCAGTGCGATCAAGAGGAGTGTTTAAACCTTGTAACCATTCCCTTACATTGTTGCCAACACGCTTGATTACTGTTCCATCAGCTAATGTAAAGGTTACGTCACTTTTAATTGTCGATTTACGGGAAGTTGTATTGTCTCCGTTAAAAGTCTCGGTGCTGGTACCTTCAATCCCAATAGAGTCGATTACACAACCACTATAGGTAATGGTGCGTGTGGTTCCATCGGTATTTTTAGGTCCTGAAATTTCAATTACAACCTTGCCGTTTATCACTCTTCCATGTTGAGTTTCAGTGCTTGTTCCATAGTCGATTGAAATTGTGATTGGATAACCGGTAGCAGCAGTGTCTATTGAGACTACAGGTGCCTGTCCTTTCATGTAATGCATATTTCCTTTGCCCGAAAGTAAATCGCGGTTATTCCCTTTCATGTGAGCAAGACCACGAAGCAGGTGTTCGTATTCGCCATAAAAATAAGTTTCATAATTTACTTCTTCCGAAACACTTTCAACAGCTACATCATTCACGGCAAGGGTAGCCGATTTCAATTGTAACGCATTCAAATCGGACGAAGGCGCGTTGACATCATTTTTCTGACAGGAAAAAAATGCGAAAGAGAGAATTACCAGTAATGCTTTAATTGTTGTTTTCATGATTTTGAGATATTATTAAAGTTAAACATTTATTGTTTTAACCTATATCCGTTTTATAGAGCCGGTACCCTACTTTTTTGGAAATTTTTTTTTACTTTTCTTTTAGATGTTATTAAAGCGTCATACAGTACAGGCATTTACGAAATTGAATTGATCCTGATATTCAGAGCTTATTTTCTAACTTTAATTTACTTTTCCTGAATCAATAACTTTATTTTCAGGATAAAAAAAACCGAAAAGCTTGAATTCTTCAAGTACTTCCCGGTTTTAATATTGGAGGAATTGATTGATTCTATTCTTCTTTTTTCTTAATGCCGAATTCGGGTTTAACGTTGATAAAGAAAACCGGAATCATTCCTGGAATCATGCACAACATGACCCAAACGAAGAAATTTTTGTACCCGATTATTTCCTGTAACCAGCCGGAGAACATTCCGGGGAGCATCATTCCCAAAGCCATGAACCCAGTGGCAATTGCAAAGTGTGCCGTTTTGTTTTTTCCTTCCGAAATGTAGATCATGTAAAGCATGTACGCTGTAAAGCCAAAACCATAACTGAACTGCTCGATAGCGGCACATAAACCAATAATGAGTTGACTCTCAGGCTGAGCAAATGAAAGATAGACATATGCCAGATGCGGTACATTGATGGCCAGTACCATCCACCAGAGCCAGTATTTAAACCCTTTGGTCGAAGCTGCAATTCCGCCCAGAATTCCACCTGCGGTTAGTGCAAGAATTCCAAAAGTTCCGTAAAGCAAGCCTACATCGCCGGTGGTTAATCCGAGGCCTCCGATCTGCCTGGGATCGAGCATGAACGGCGATGCCATTTTAATCAACTGAGCCTCTCCCACACGGTAAAGCATTAAAAATGCGATGATGACTCCAATCTCTTTTCTCTGGAAAAAGGAGGCAAATGTTTTAAAAAACTCTTTAAACAAGTTTTGTCCCTGTCCGGCTGCTTGTTGGTCAGATTTTGGATAAGGCAATATCATGCGGTGATAAAAGGAAAAAAGTACAAACATTCCGGCGAGAATCAAAAAAGTGATGCTCCAGGCCAGGTGGATGTTTCCTGAAGTTCCTTTAAATGCAGCTTGTGTTGACCGGGTTAGTTTCGGGTCGCACTGAAAAAGCAGATAAGCCGCTTGATCCTGATTGGCGCTATTGAATGTCAAACGTTCGCCTTCAATAAGGCGGATGCTGTTGTCGCCGTTACTGAATTTGACATTCAGTACCATTTCTTTGTTTTCTTCCGGTTTCGTGTTCAGTTTGATGGCTACAATTGCAACGTTACCTGTTAAAGTATTGCCTGATACCAATTTGACTTTATCCTGAAATTGATTTTTCAGCATATTTTTCAATGGCATTGAAATATATTCAGACCACCACGATTCTTCCTTTTTTTCGTTTCCCTGAGGCAGAGCTCCAGCCTGAAGCCTTACAAAACCATTTTTCCGGTTGTGTTCAGTTACAACTTTCCGGATGGAATCCAATTTTTCTGAAGGTATATTTTGCGTTGAAATTTCCGCCTGTTGAGGAAAACCAGCAAAAAAGTTTTTGTTTTCACCACCTGTATCTTGTTGCGGTATTTCGGGCATCCTGATTTCTTTCGCATAGGCAGGATTAGTTGAAACATTGATTTCAAGAGGAGGAAGTCCGGTAGATACTTCAAAGAATCCAGCCAGAATAATGAGCAACCCCTGGCCGGTTATCATCGCGATGCGGTAGAAAGTACTTCGAATACCTACAAAATAAGCTTGTTGATGTTCGTTGAGCCCCAGCATATAAAAGCCATCAGCTGCGATATCGTGCGTCGCAGAACTGAAAGCTAAAAGCCACATAAAAATCAGGGTGATTTTGAAAAAGTTGGGTAGTGGAATGGCAAGGGCAATTCCACCCAGGCCTGCACCAATCAGCAATTGCATAATAATAATCCACCACCGTTTGGTTTTGAGCAGGTCAACAATCGGGCTCCAAAGCGGTTTTATCACCCACGGAAGATACAACCAGCTGGTATATAGTGCGATATCTGTATTTGATATCCCCAGCCGTTTGAACATGATCACGGCCACAGTCATGGCCACGACATAGGGAATTCCTTCTGCAAAATAAAGCGTTGGAATCCATGCCCATGGGTTACGTTGCTTTGGAACTCCAGTGTTTTCAGTCATAGATTGCTTATTCATAAATTGGTTATTCGATATTGGTAATTTTTTACCATTCATATTCATAAAGTGTAAAGCTACGCGAAGCAAATGACCTGCAATGACAATTTAATATTCCTTCGAAATGCTTGCTCCGCGAAAATAGTGCAAGAGAATTTCATCGTATTTGTAGCCTTTGGCCCCCATCATGGCAGCGCCAATCTGACAAAGACCAACTCCATGTCCCCATCCGGCGCCAATCAGATTAAATTCACCCGGAATGCCGTCGGTGATGTTTAATTTGTCGATAACAAAAGCTGAACTGTATAAATGCGATTCGGACAAAGTTTTTCGGATTTCAAGTTCTTTGCCAATTGTCAGTGTCAGTTTTGTCCCCACAATTTTTAACTTTTTTAATCGTCCCGAAAATCCCCGTTCAACCGGAATCAGATCGACAATGCTGCCAAAATCTCTTCCTGATTTACGGGCAATGAGTTCAGCCAGATCGGCTTGCTGATAGCAAACTTTCCAACGGTAAAAATCCTGGGTTTCCTGATCGTAATCGTTCAGTACTTGCGAAAGCACCACTTTATCGTGGGTGTTGCAAAAGGCTGCCGGAGCATTCCGGATCCATTTTTCAGCTGCAGTTTCATTGGTCAGATCAGCATCAAATCCTTCAGAAAGTGATGGGTTATCAATGATAGATTGTAGATAAGGATGAACTTCTGGTTCCCACACGTTTTCGAAAGTTTCGGAGATTCCACCACAACTTTTTGAAAAACGGGCATCACAGATATGGTCGTAATACATGATCAACACACCTCTGGTTTCAGCAATGGCCTGCTCTACCAAAGGGGTTGACTGGCGGGTAATTCCCTGGTACCGCTGGCAATGGTCGTCGCCACAAACATCAAAATTGAGATGGTCTTCGCGATCATACCAACGGATATATTCTTCCGGAGTTTCTGAAATACTTTGGTAAAGTGTACTGGTTTGTTTCAACGCTTTGCCTTTTTCGATTTGGGCCAGAAGCCACGAGCGAGAAGTTATGGCATGTGCTTTTAGTAATTCCATGCTGCTGGTTGCACTCATTTCCGACGAAATAACACTGATCAGGTAATCCTCCAGAGGTAAAATATTGATCGCAGTTAGTTTTTCGTCTTCAATCATGATTTCCAGCGAACCTTTAAAGCGCTGATCTTCTTTCCGTTCCCAATGGAATTGGATTCCAATAGTCACATCATTTAAATCAAAATAGGCTTCATGATACCTGACCGGCTCAAAAACCAATGTTTCTTCGTCAATTCTTTCATCATTCAGCCAGATTTTACCTTCACGGTAATTTACTTTCTGGGTTCCTTCATACGGCACCCCGTTAGGAGCAAGCAAATACGGCTCATGCAATACGAAAATGATTTCCGGCTGATACATGATTCCAATGCGTAAGTGAGGTTCTATCATGGTTTTGAGTTTTAAGTTTTGGTTTTAATAGTTTTGGTAAAGTCATAAAGTCGTGAGTCCCTACTCAATATTATTCTACAAACAAAGTTCCAATACCGGATAAACCGGTTCGCTGAATCCGAATTTACGGTATAACTTTTCTCCATCTTTCGAAGTGTGGAGCGACACTTTGCTGATTCCTCTGCGCTTTGCTTCATTCAACAATTGTTGAAGTATCATCGCCGAAATCCCTTTTCTGCGGGCAAAAGGTACAGTGTACATATTCAGAATATCGCCTTCAAGATACGAAGATTGGTTGAAATCTCCCGGTATTTTTTTTAGTACCATTGCCCCGAAGCTCAGGATTTCACTATCATGTTCGGCCAGTAAGGCAAAAAGCCGATCCTCGGCCAAGGCCAAAATAAAATACTCAGTAAGTTCGTTTTTCAACTTCTGTTGGTACTCTTCACTTCGTTCACCCTGCATTTCGGTGAGATAAGCCATCCGGTAGGTTGTCAAAATTTCTACTTCAGTTATCCCGATCTCGCGGATTTGAATTCTGGATAAATTAATTTGCATCGTAATTAGTTATTAGGTTTAGTCTAAAACAGAGAATGAATGCGTTAATCTGTCACTTGTCGTACCAATTGTTATAATGTAATTAATAGATATACAGGTGATTAACGCAAAATAGCAATTCTGTTTTATGAATTACTAACTTAGTAATTATTGTGGAGCTTTCATTGACAATTGTATCATACTATTCAAAATTTAATAGACAACCAGAAACTCCCTACTTTTCCTGAACAACCGGGCCCGAAAGTTGCCCGCTGATGCGCAGTAATTCGATTTCAGCAGATTTGCATTGGTATAACGACACGAGTAATCTGTTTTCAGCATCCATCAGTTTTTTTTGTGTTTCGCGCAGTTCTATATCATTCAGGGCTCCTAATTTGTATTTTTCTTGTGTGATATTCCAGTTCAGATGGGCAAATTGAATGTTTGCTTTTTCGAAACGAACAAGTTTCAGGTTAGTTTGAAAATCAGTATATACTTGCTGCAAATTAGTCTCCAAAGTCAGTTTCTGCAATTCGGCATCCTGAACGGCTGATTCTTCCCTGATCCTGGCAATCTTTAGCTTTTGATTATTGGTAAAACCGTTGAACAGGTTGTAATTAAGCGTTAATCCGGCCGAAAAACCAAGGTTTCGGTTGCTTGTAAACGTCCCTACATCCGTTTGTGATTTATTGTAAGAATAGGCAGTGTTGATACTCAGCCGAGGTAATTGTACCGATTTGATTTCTTTGGTGGTGAGATTGGCCAGATTAATTGCGCTCCGTGCTTCAAGTAAATCGGGACTTTGTTCCTGAACTTTATTCCAAAGTTCCTCATAAATCAACGTTTCATTTACCGGAATGTTTTTTTCAACCAACACATTGGTCACTAAATCCCGGCAAAGGATCAGGTTAAAGTCAGATTTCAAATTTTTGATTACCGAGAGTTGTTTCATGTAATTTGCACTGTCGGCATTCATGTCAACTGTCGCCTGAAGGAAAGTAAGTTCAGATCCACCGCCTAAATCAAACCGGGCTTTGGCAAATTTCTTGCGTTGAGTTGAGATTTGCAATGCTTCATGGTACAAATCAAGTATTTCATGCTGAACCACAATATCGAAATAAATCCTGCTCACCTGAGCCACTGTATTTTCGACCACGCCTCTTAACTGAGTGTTGCTCAATTGCTGTAGTTCATTCAGCTTATCGCGCTGGATAAACATGTTTAATCCATCAAAAATAGTCCAGGAAAGTTGTATCCCGGCATTTTGAATGTTGGATTTTGCATTGGGTACATCACGGACCCTGCCATCAAAATACTCGGCATGCGAATTATTGAGTGCAAACGACCGGGTGGCGTTCAAGTCAACTTTCGGCAACATTCCGGCATTTCCTGGAGAATTAGTGATGCCCGAAATCTTCGCGGTATTTTCAGCCAGCGAAATGGAATAATTATTCTGAAGTGCCAGCACTATTGCGTCATTCAGTTTAAGCGTATCCTGAGCCATGCTCAATATTCCCTGGGTAATTAAGAAGGCGGCTATTGCGATTCGTAGTTTCATTTTTTTATTTAGTTCCGGATTTCAATTTCTATCAATTTAGTTCAATGTATTGTTCAGAAAAAACTTCAGCTGGTGAATTTTCTTCTTTTTTTGATGAGCTCGTTGGGGCAGTGTGTGATGAGAAAAAGGTGTACAAAGCAGGAATAACATATAACGTTAATACCAGTGCGAATATCAATCCGCCAATGATAACAATTCCCATGGATACCCGGCTTTTGGCGCCTGCTCCCAGTGACAGTGCAATGGGCAATGCACCTAAAACTGTTGATAAGCTGGTCATCAGAATTGGCCGGAAACGTTGGGTAGCGGCCTCCAATGCTGCCTGCTTGAGGTTTGCACCTGCTTCTTTTTTCTGATTGGCAAATTCAACGATCAAAATTCCGTTTTTCGTAACAATACCTATCAGCATGATCATCCCGATTTGGCTGAAAATATTGACTGTCTGGCCAAACAGGATCAACGAAATCAGCGCTCCGGATAGTGCTAATGGTACGGTGAACATGATGACCATCGGATCGCGGAAACTCTCGAATTGAGCAGCAAGGATGAGATAAATCAGGATCAAAGCTAATCCAAAAGCAAAAAGTAAGGTATTCGAACTTTCTGCAAAATCGCGTGAAGGCCCCGACAGACTAGTGGTAAAGGAGTCATCAAGCACTTCGGAAGCGATACGGTTCATGGCTTCAATACTTTGTCCAAGCGTGTACCCGTTAGCCGGGTTTGCTGAAACAGTTGCCGAAACATACCGGTTAAAACGGTACAATTGTGGCAGGCTGGAACTGTATTTAACCTGAATAAGGTTGTCGAGCTGAACCAATTCAGATCGTCTGTTTCTCACATAAACGGTGCTTAGATCCATCGGATCGTCACGGAAAGATCGGGACGCCTGACCGATAACCTGATATTGTTTTCCATTATATATAAAATATCCAAGGCGTTGTCCGCTAAAGAATAGTTGAAGCGTTTCGGCTATGTCACGAATGGTAACACCCAAAGTCCGGGCCCGTTCCCGGTCGATCTGGATAATCATTTCAGGTTTGTTAAATTTCAAGTTGAGGTCAACCACCTGAAAAGCCGGATCAGCCTGAGCTTTCTCCATGAACTGAGGCAATACTTTTTTTAGTTTTTCCAATGTTGGCGCCTGGATTACATATTGAACCGGCAATCCGCCACTCCGTCCAACCTGGATGGTTTGTTCTTCACTTACGATGGTACGTGCAAAAGTCATTTTGCGGAAGATTCCTGAAAGCATATCTGCAATTTCAGACTGAGTACGTTTCCGTTCTCCTGGCTGTGTAAGTGATATACGAATGAATCCGGAGTTTACTGAAGAACCGCCAAATCCCGGTGAGGTCAGGCTGATGAATGAAAGGTTTTCAGGAATGGTATCCACAATCACATTCAACGATTTCATGTATTCATCCATTTTCTCGAATGAAGCGCCTTCAGGACCAGTTACGTTAACCATGATCCGGCTTTTATCCTGCATGGGTGCCAGTTCAGCCGGAATCATCGGCCAAAGGATTCCAATCAATGCAACTGAAATGCCCATGATCACAAATGCAATCCATCGGTATTTCAGAAATCGTTGCAGTGAACGGTTATACCTGGAAATCAATGCAACAAAAAATCTCTCGGTATTCACATAAAAGTTGCTGTGGTGATCACTGTGGCGCAACCAATGGGCGCTCATCATAGGTGTTAGTGTCAGCGAAACAAATGCAGAAATCATAACTGCACCAGCCATTACAATGGCAAATTCGCGGAATAATTTACCGGTAAATCCCTGAAGAAAAATAATGGGGAGGAAAACTGCAGCCAATGTAACTGTTGTTGAAAGGATGGCAAAGAAAATTTCTTTCGATCCAATCATGCCGGCTTCCATTGGATTCATGCCTTTTTCGATTTTACTGTAAATATTTTCAAGCACTACAATGGCGTCATCAACAACTAATCCGGTTGCCAGAACAATACTCAACAGGGTTAAAATGTTAATGGTATATCCTGCCAGATACATCAGGAAAAAGGTTCCGATCAACGAAATAGGAATTGCAAAAACAGGGATCAAGGTAGTTCTCCATTCGCGGAGGAAAAAGAAAATGACCATGACAACCAGTAAAAAGGATATCAGAATAGTTTCCTGGACCTCGGTAATCGCATTCCGGATGGTTATGGTGGTATCAGTTGACGTCCCCAGGGTAATATCGTCGGGTAAATCTTTTTTAATCTGTTCGAGCCGGTTTTTCAGCTCATCTACAATTGCAATGTGGTTAGCACCCGGTTGAGGAGAAAGTGCCAATCCTACCATTTGGTTACCGCCAACGCCACGCAAAATGGATTTTTCATTTTCAGCCGTTAGTATAGCATTTCCAATATCTTTGAATTTGACCAATGTTCCGGCCGATTCTTTGATAATCATGTTGTTGAAATCTTCAGCAGTAGTCATTCGCCCCAAAGTCCGAACCGAAAGTTCCGATCCGTAACCTTCAATTCTTCCGGTAGGTAATTCCACATTCTCGCGGTTGAGGGCATCACGAACATCGAGCGGGGTAAGTTTGTATCCAGCCAGTTTCAGGGGATCGATGTACAACTTAATAGCATAGCTTTTCTGTCCGTAAATACGGATTTCACTCACTCCCGGAATGGTTTGAAGGCGTTCCTTCAGAACATTGTTTGCCAATTCAGATAATTGCAGCAGGTTGCGTTTATCGCTCTGTACAGTTAAAACATAAACCGGACTTGAATCGGCATCAGATTTTACAACAATCGGAGGATCAACATCCGGAGGAAGGTTTCGTTGTGCGCGCGATACCCGGTCGCGCACATCATTGGATGCAGCTTCCATGTCAAC
>JAUXUF010000108.1 GCA_030684645.1 Bacteroidota bacterium
TACAAAAACTCCATCCATGATGTCAATATGAAACCAGTCGGCTTCACTGCGATTGATCATTTCAATATCATCCTGCAAATTGGCAAAATCAGCCGATAAAACGGAAGGGGCAATAAGATGTTTCATAGTTCAAATTTACAATTTTGATGTAGAATATTATGGTTTATAAAACAATAATCCTGCTTAGATCAATCCTTACCTGGCTCACCGTCCAGAATGATCCTGATCTTTTCCAGTTCAATAACATCCAGCCGGTCTTTTGGACGATCAGCTGCTTTTTTAGCACTAATCAGGTGATTAATATGAAGAAAAGGAATATCAATGCCATAGATTGTGGCTATGGATGCTGATTGTAAAAAAGTATCGAAATCCGAATTTTCAAGACCTTTAACAGAAGTCATTATATCCAGTCTCAAACCGTTGTCAAGGTGGAAATATGTCCAGCCAGGAATAAATTGTGTATCCTTTAATGTCTTAAAGTCTCCCATTCCATACTCTCTGAACACTTTTCTTAAAACCTCTTTATTCGATACGGAATCTTCAATCCATAAGTCAATATCTTCAGTGGTACGCTGATAACCATGGAGGTTGGTAGCAACACCGCCAATCATGATATACTTAAGATGAAATTGATCTGCTATTTTCCAGAAACGAAGCAATTCTTCGTCGAACACATCCATAATGAATAATTATTCTGATGCAGGTAGAGTTTTATGTTTAATTACGGCTTGCCGAAACATTAAATTCATTTTCATGAGCTTTGACATCACGTGAAAGCGTTCTGTATATGAACGCTTCAGAGCTGCTTTAAGCAAGTCTATTTCAGCTTTTTCATAATCAGAGGCTGGCTCTTGAAGAATATTTTTCTGTTCCTTTTTCAAGTTGATACTAAATAGAACATGCAATTTACTATTAAAATGATATAAAAACAAAAACCTGACTGAAGTAAATTCAGGCAGGTTCCTATAACAAAAAAATAGTTTTTATTAAACCTCAGTCGGCTTGGTATCTTCCGGTCTTGGAGGGCGGGGTAATAAAGCTTTACGGGATAGTTTTAATTTACCCTGCTTATCAACCTCAAGAAGCTTTACTTTAACAATATCGCCTACATTTAATACCCCATCCATTGTCTCATATCGTTTCCAGTCGATTTCTGAAATATGCAGTAATCCGTCCTTTCCAGGCATGATCTCAACGAAAGCGCCGAAAGGCATGATTGTTTTCACCTTACCTTCGTAAACTTCACCCACTTCAGGTTTTGAAGCAATGGCCTTGATGCGATTAACCGCCTTATCGATTGCTTCCTTATTATCAGCAAAGATCTGAATGATACCTAAGTTATCTTTCTCTTCGATCGCAATGGTAGCACCGGTCTCGCGCTGCATTTCCTGTATGATCTTTCCACCGGGTCCGATTACCGCACCGATAAATTCTTTATCGATTTTGAGGGTAACGATACGCGGCGCATG
>JAUXUF010000110.1 GCA_030684645.1 Bacteroidota bacterium
TGATTAATGCCCGGCCCTTCTTTTTAATACGCCGCCGGCTGCTTCTTTGATCAGGCTGGTAAATACAAAGGCATTAGGGTCAACTCTATAGACTAAATTCCTTAAGCGTCGTATTTCTAAACGGGTAACCACCGTGAAAACAATATCAACCGGCTGACTTATATCGAAGCTTTCTTTCAGGAATCCCCGTTCTCCTTTATAAACTGTAATGCCCCGGCCCAGCTGCATAACCAGCTTTTCTTTGATCGCTTCACTCTGCCCCGAAATTATGGTAACTCCGGTATATTCTTCCAGGCCTTCTACTACAAAGCTGGTCATTCGTGATGCGGAATAATACGTTAAGATTGAATATAAGGCAGTTGGCAGGCCTAGCATTGTTGCCGCGATCAGGAAAATCAGGATGTTTATTCCTAAAATAATCTCACTAATTGTGAAACTAACCTTTTTCCCAGTATAAAGGGCCAAAACCTCAACGCCATCCAGTGCACAGCCACCCCGAATTGCCAATCCGACACCAATGCCCATAAATACAACTCCAAATATGGAAACCAGTAACTTGTCTGATGTTATCTGAGGATAAGGAATAAATAAGAGGCAAAGTCCCAGTCCCACAACTGCAAGCAGGGTTCGAAAGGCAAATCTTCGATGGATCTGATAGCCACCCATAATTATAAAAGGGATGTTTGCCAGGATGATCACATAGGCAATATTCACATGATATATTTCATGAACAAGCAGCGAAATGCCTGTAACACCTCCGTCAAAAAACTGGTTTGGTATCAGGAAGCCTTTCAAAGCAAAACCGCAAAATAGGATGCCGCTGGCCGTATAAAGTATTTCAGTTAGCCATGTGGGGATAGGTATGTTATTCATTATAATGCAGTTTTATGGAGCCTGACTTTTATTTTTTCCAGGTTGTATTGTTTTTTATCTTCACGCAAAATAGCGGCTGTTTTGGTAAAATAGTGATGGCCTTCTATAAAACTTATCTGAACCGTATTCCACTCAGCTTCATCGCTTATTATCCCAGTTTGATACAGTTCCAGAAAGAGTTTATGGCTGATGATGAAAAAATCATCACGGCCAAGGTAATCCAGATCTGCATCTGCAATGATTCTCTCCAGGAGGTTTTTTGGGTTTTGCGGGATGCGGGTCGCACGGATCATCCCGCAAATCAATTCAAT
>JAUXUF010000120.1 GCA_030684645.1 Bacteroidota bacterium
GAATAAGATCAAAGAGCTTGAGGCCCTGGCAGAACGGCATAGCCAGACCCAGATCTTTATCGAAACCCCTTTCCGGAATAACCCGATACTGGAGGAGATCCTGAGAAGCTGTAAAACTGAAACCAGGTTATGCATTGCCTGCGATCTGACCTCGGAGGATGAGTTTGTTCAGACAAAAAGCATCAGGGATTGGAAGACGAAAGTACCGGAACTGCATAAAAGGCCGGCAATTTTTCTGTTGTATAAGAAGTAAATAAAACAGCATCTCCCTGCCTGGGTCATTCCGATGAGGCACGAAGAGGAATCTCTGGATTAAGAGTACTGAAGCCGGTAAGGCTTTACTCTTCAAAAGAATTAACTTCGCTTTCTTTAAATAATAGATTCGAGACTGACAATTCTCTTTTCGCCCGGTTATTAGACTTCATAAGTCAGGATAAGCGCCCAGCCTCTTGAATCCTGCTTCTTTGCTCCTGGTTCTACCCATGTATTCTCTCAGACTTCCCGTAGTTCTGAATAACCCCGGCTTCGTATTCTAAAAATTCCTTCCATCGTTTTTCTACATCAATATCTCCGGCATATTTGCGGGCAAGGGTGATGAACATGGTATAATGGCCTGCTTCACTGACCATCAGTTCATAATAAAACTCCGATAGTTCCTTGTCTTTGATGTGCTCAGACATGACCTTGAAGCGTTCACAGCTCCTGGCCTCAATCATTGCAGAAAAGAGCAGGCGGTCAATTAGCTGTGCATGCCTGCTGCCCCCCTTGATCACGAACTGCATCAGTTCATTTACATAATGGTCCTTTCGCTCGCGTCCAAGAACAAAACCGCGGGCCAGGATCAGGTCATGAACCCGCTTAAAATGATCCATTTCTTCCTGTACAAGCATAGCCATTTCCTGTACCAGGTCAGACAAATTTGGATTTTGAACAATGAGGGTAATGGCATTACTGGCAGCCTTCTGCTCACAAAAGGCATGATCTGTCAGGATCTCTTCTATATTGCTTTCAACTACATTTTTTACCCAAAGCGGATCGGTTGGAAGCTGAAGTTTAAGGATAGTCTTTTCGTTGCTCACAGACAAATTTAATTTTATTTAATTTAACGCTGACAGGGTTTCAAACCCTGTCAGCGTTTATACAAATTCTTTCCATCAATAAACTTCAGCACCTTATCAGGCACAAAATCCTGCACATTTTTGCCTTCTTTAACCGCCTTGCGGATAAATGTAGCCGACAATTCCATCATTGGGGTTTTGGTT
>JAUXUF010000123.1 GCA_030684645.1 Bacteroidota bacterium
AACCAAAAACTAAATAGCTACCTAAAAGAGATTGCAGATTTATGCCAGATAAGCAAGAACCTTACTTTTCATTTAGCCAGACATACTTTTGCCACAACAGTAACTCTTACCAATGGTGTCCCGATTGAGTCGGTCAGCAAAATGCTTGGACATTCTAAGATTTCAACAACTCAGATATACGCAAAAGTAGTTGAGAAGAAGCTTGGTGAGGACATGAAGAAATTAAAGGAAAGATTAAACGAAAAACGAGTGTTTTAATTTGTATGATCCCTGAATACTAACAAATAGGTCTCGATATAGTCTCTCTCTGATTATCAATTTATTACAATACAAACATACACAAATTTCATTGAAAGAATATCTATTAAATACTGATATTGCGATCAAAAATAGAGTGTTTTTTTAACATTTGAAAATGTCATTGCTTCCCAATACGGCAACATTATCAAGCCCAACCGGATGATTCGGAGGCGAAAATACCAGTGAGGCGGCAACCAGCACACTATCGGCCGGGCGCGGCGTTCCTGCCGGTAGTTGCTTTTTCAACTCCTCCCAATCGGGTTTACGTTCGGCTGTGGTAATATAACCAGTCGCTTCCACAAATGTCCGAAACTGGGCATTGGTTACCTCGTGCCTGTCCATATAAAAAGACGAGACCTTCACTCCATGCCGGGGAAACTCATCGGGCCTGCCCCATAGCGAATCTCCTCCCATCACAAAGCTGCCTCCAGGGATGAAAGTCATATCATCATGGCTGGATTGTTTGGCCGGCCCCATGTTGTTCTTTAATCTCCTCCGTTAACGAAAGGTCTGGCAGGCAAATTCGATGAACAGCAATTCAGTTTATTGCCCATTCCTACTGAATCTGTCTTTTGCGTCATACTTGTGTCCAGATTCTTTGGTTTTGAATGACAACCACCCAACAAGAAAGCCAGAAACAATGCAATAGCCATCCGGCTTTGAAAATATTTTAGCTCTTTCTGTTTGTTCATGTTATTATTGTTTGATTATAAACTATTGTCTTTCAGAAAAACAGTACTTGCAACCCTAAGTTCACGACCTTTTCATAAAATCATCGAAAGCATTGTACACGCCACCTGTTCGCTGTTTTTCAGATTGAATAGCCTGCTGTTCCTTCCATTGTTCTGCCATTATTTTCAGGGTAGGATCTGCGTGTTTAAGGAACATTTTAGTGGTCGTACAGAACCGCGGTTTGTGGTGATCTTCCGGATCTTTGATGCGGTCTTTGGTGCATCCTCCGTAACAATTCCGCAACCAGCTGCATTGACGGCATTCGCGTGGCAAAACAGCTTTCGCAGCCCCAAATGTCTGTTGTGTTTTCGAATTCAGCATATTGATGATACGGTCGTGCATCACATTCCCAAGTTTCCATTTGGGCTCAACAAAAAAGTCGCAACTATACACATTGCCATTGTGCTCAACCACCACATAAGGTCCACATTCTTTCATCATGGTGCATTCAGGTGCTTGCATTCCAACATACGAATGAAAAACCGATTCGAAATGCCGGATCGATGTGGTTGGAACTCCATCGACAAAGTCGGCCAGCCACAAATCGAACATCCGGATCAGAAAATTACCGTAATCGACAGCCGACACCGAAAAAGGCGCCGCTTTGGTAGTATCTTTTTTATCAGTTTCCACTATCGGAATAAACTGCATAAACGTGTAGCCCAAATTTTTATAATAGGCATACAATTCATCCGGAAATTGAACCGAATAGGAAGTCAGCACGCACATGGCATTGGCTGCAACGCCTTCCTGCTGAAGCATAATCGCATTTTCCTCTACCCGTTGGTGCGTACCTTTTTGGCCTTTGTCAAATCGGTACTTGTTGTGAATGTGTTCCGGCCCGTCGAGCGAAATGCCCACCAGCCAGTCGTATTCTTTCAGAAAAGAGGCCCAGTTTTTATCCAAAAGCATTCCATTGGTTTGCAATCCGTTCCCAACCATTTGGTTATGCCCGAATTTTTTCTCCAGTTCAATGGCGCGCTTGTAAAAGTCAAGTCCCATCAGGGTTGGTTCGCCTCCCTGCCAGGCCAGCGAAACATTTTCGCCCGACTGCTGCATCACCTGGCGGATCAGTTCTTCCTGAACCTCCGGACTCATCCGGTGTACCGGCGTTTGCTGAAACAAGGCAGATTTTTCGAGGTAAAAACAATACTTGCAATCCAGGTTGCAATCCGGACCTGTTGGTTTGATTAAAACGGAAGATAAAGGTCGGTGTTTGGCCATGATTGGTTCAATATAAATTATTCAAATCGTTTCTTTGTATTATCAAGTTTTGAAAGAAGATCAAGAACTCTGTCAAAAACCCCCTTGCTATTTCTAACAAAGGGGCAAAACACTCAATTCCGATCAACTATCTGTTTTTAGAACAAGCCTTATGATGCTCCAAAATAGTATGTTTCTTTTCTTTACTTAAACCTTCAACCCAAATCACTTTTTCATAAAATGAAAGATGATTCACCTCTTTTAAAGGGTAGTTGTCTTTTCGTTGAAGATACGGACAGTCATAGGCTAAGCCATATAGATTGATTTTTTCGATCATGTTATTTTGTTGCCATTTTTTTTGTAACAACTTCACTATCAGCATATCCTATCTTACTGGCAATTACATACAGGTACCAAGATCCATTTGCCTGAATGGGGTCCTGATAGAGTTGCCAGCCGCTATTTAAGTCTGGTGTAATCTCTTTTTCGGAAAGAATATATCCGATGGATGCACCTGGTGTCGGACATGAAATCCGAATGGTTTTATCCTGAATAGCTATAACAGGTATGGCCGTCTGTGGCTGTATTCCTCCAGGCCACATTTGTTCGATCATTTGCGCCTCAGGGATGCTGGCCTTGTCGTGAATATCAGTTACAAAATGATCCAATGCATCACGTAGTTCCTTTATTTTACCGGCATACTGCGGATCGTCAATCCGGTTGTTCAAGTTAAACGGATCCGTTTGACAATCATAAAATTCCTCTTTGGTTTTAGTAAGCCTGAACCAGTAGGCGGTTGGTCCTGAAAGTTTTCCGGCATCGCGCAACCGCAACAATTCGTTCATCATATCCATCTGTTTCCGGTAAGTGACATCTTTGTAGGCAGGCAAATTCGGATAAAAATTCTTTACGAACAGATACCGTTTATCCCTGACAATACGAATACGGTCAGCGAATTCATCAAACCGGTCCCCTGAACCAAAAATATATTTGCGGGGTTCTGAAGCTTTGTAGGTTCCAAGAAATGCTTGTCCTTGCATGTAATCAGGAGGTTTTATACCGGCCAGTGACAATATGGTAGGCGCCAAATCGACATAAGAGACCAGATCATCCACCCGCCCGGCATGGGCCCCTCCCGGGAAATGGACCAGTAACGGCACCCTCAGCCCGGAATCATAGATTTCACGCTTCCCCCTGGGCAATGGCCCGCCATGGTCGCTGAAAAAGAAAATAATGGTTTTATCATACAACCCTGCTTTTTTAAGTTCTGCCAGTTTCTCTCCTATTTGCTTGTCAAGCAGTTCAATATTGGAATAATTACGGGCAACATCCTGTCTAACAATGGAGTCCTCGGGATAATAATCAGGTAATGGAACCGAACCCGGTGATACCGTTTGTGGGAGATGCTTATTCATCCACATTCGTGATTCATGAGTTACCTCGTGGTTGAAAACCGAGAAGAATGGCTTCCCCGCCGGACAGTTTTCCCAGGTGGCATTTTTACTGTTATCGTCCCAGGCCGTTAACGGTGCCGCAAACTGGTAATCCGTCTTAAAGTTATTTGTACAATAATATCCGGCAGCCCGAAGGTATTCCGTAAAACATTTTACAAAATCAGGTATGACCGCTGAATACAGCCTGACTGGTTCCCCAGCTACATCGGTTGCATCCGATTTCTGGTCATATTTCCGTACTCCCCACCCCATGACATCATGGGCAGTTCGCATGTTCTGGGTCCCGATCGAGGCCGGATACATCCCCGTGATGATTGCCGAACGGCTGGGAGCGCAAACGCCAACCACGGCAAAAGCCTTGGTAAATACAAGGCTTTCCCGGGCCAATTTGTCCAGATTGGGAGTATGGGCCGTGGGATCGCCGTAAAATGAAAGGGTTGGACTGATATCCTCACAAGTTAGCCACAGGATATTCGGACGTTCTGTTTCTGGGGATTGATGATTTGTCCCCCAAACAGGTAAAGATCCAACCAAAAGCACCAGGGTTACAAGGTGTTCCTTTTTTTCTGGATACATATTTTTCTGATCTATTTGATGATAAAACTACTTCCCTTATCCAGCAAGGCAAATGAAGCCCCTTTCACATCTCTGCTATTGGCGCCAATAAAGATATTAAAATCTCCGGGTTCAGTTCCCCATATCAGGTCTTTGTGCCAAAAGGCCAAATCAGCTGCGCTTATCCTGAACGTACACACTACTGATTTACCTGCCGGGATCAATACCTTTTTGAATCCTTTCAACTCCTTCACTGGCCGGGAAACACTGCCAGCCAAGTCTCGAATGTACAGTTGTACCACTTCCTCTCCATCGTATTTACCTGTATTTTTTACCGTCACAGAGGCGTTAATAGTATCATTCAGCCCCATTCCCGTTTTATCTAGGGTGATGTCAGAATATTCAAATGTTGTGTAACTCAATCCAAAACCAAAAGGATACAACGGTTCGTTGGGAATATCAAGATATTTGGATGTGAATTTAATATCATTGATAAACGGACGACCGGTGTTTTTATGGTTGTAATAAATAGGGATTTGCCCAACACTTCGCGGAAAAGTTGTTGTTAGTTTACCTGAAGGGTTGTAATCGCCAAATAATACATCGGCTAACGCATTGCCGGCCTCTGTGCCCCCATGCCAGGCTTCCAGTATTGCGCTTATATGGTTGTCTTCCCAGGTTAATGTCAACGGCCGTCCGTTTGCCAGTACCAGAATTACCGGTTTTCCTGTTGCCAACATTTCTTTCAGCAAATTCTGCTGACATTCAGGAATACCAATATCCGAACGGCTGGCAGCTTCGCCCGACCAGGCTTTTGATTCTCCCAATACGGCTACAATAACATCGGCGCCGGATACTGTCTGCTTGGCCTCATCGAGTAACTGTTTTTCTTCTTTTGGTGTCTGAACGATATAATCCTCTTTTTTCGTATTCACATTCAACAGGTAAGGGTCAGTTGTAAAGAATGAACCTTTTGCATAAAGGATTTCAGCTTTATCACCGACTACATTTTTTATACCTTCCAGAATGGTAACGACTTTTTCTGTATTTCTTGTTCCGGCCCATGTTCCCAACATGTCTGATTTACTATCGGCCAAAGGCCCGACTACCGCAATTTTCCCCGATTTTTTAAGCGGAAGAATCCCTTCGCTGTTTTTCAACAGAACAATCGATCGTGAGGCAATTTCGCGGGCAGCATCCAGATGTTCCTGACAAAGAAGAATTTTTTTTGCTTTTTCTTCATTAAAATATTTAAACGGATCGTCAAACAGGCCAAGTTTATATTTAGCCTCCAAAACCCGGCGGCAAGCCTGATCAATTTCTTCCTGTGTGACTTTTCCTTCCTTGAGCGATTTTCCTAAAGTGCCGATAAAACTTTGCCCAACCATATCCATATCCACACCTGCTTTTAGCGCCTGAACAGCTACCGATTGGAGGTCGCCCATACCATGATTCATCATCTCATTTATTGCAGTAAAGTCGGTTACAATAAATCCATCAAACCCCCATTTCTCTCTAAGTAAATCATTTAGCAACCATTTGTTTCCGGTTGCCGGAATGCCGTCAACCAGGTTAAAAGAGGTCATCGCGCTACCAGCCCCGGCATCGAAAGCGGCTTTATAAGGAGGGAAATAATCCTGAAACATGGAGAGCCGGCTCATATCTACGGTATTATAATCCCTTCCGGCCTCCACTGCCCCATAAAGGGCAAAATGTTTTACACACGCCATAATGGTATTGTCTTTTGAAAGGTCGTCGCCCTGATATCCCCTCACATATGCTTTTGCAATCTGGGAACCTAACCATGGATCTTCACCGGCTCCTTCAGCAATTCGTCCCCATCGCGGATCACGGCAGATATCGACCATGGGCGAATAAGTCCAGCAGATACCACTTACAGCAGCTTCTTTTGCAGCAATACGGGCACTTTTTTCGATCCGTTCCGTATCCCACATGCACGACATTGCCAATGGGATGGGAAAAGTTGTGGCATAGCCGTGAATGACATCTTTCCCGGCAATCAATGGAATTCCCAAACGTGATTCTTTAACTGCAACTTCCTGGCTCTTCCGGCCCTGGGATGCCCCAATTAATCCCTGACGGATATAATCTTCACGCCCACCACCTTCAGTTATTACCGGTAAGTTACCTGCACCTGACGAAAGATTTAGCTGACCCAACTTTTCGAGCAAGGTCATTTTGCCCATTAACGAATCAATGAATGAATTCATTTTAGCGTTCTGAGCTAAAAGTGTTGGATAAATTCCAATAATAAGAGCAATTACAATAAGGTACTTCTTCATTTTCTTAACTTTAATATAGTTCTGTCAATTATTGATGCGAAACGCTTCTGTGGTTCGCGGTTCCCAGGTCTCGTTTTTGTGGTCGTTGTATTTCAAAAATTTAGTGCGCAACCGATTAATAAGCCCCCGATATTCCGGATGATCAATCAGATTGTTTTCCTGCGCCAGATCATTGCTGAGGTTGTAAAGTTCCATTGCCTTATTCTCACGGGTTACCGTCAACACCCAGTCCCCTTCGCGGATTGCGCCATCATAGGCATAACCCGCCTGATACAGGATAAAAGGATGCAGCGGCTCCTCGCTTTTTCGCTGTCCGGTTATTAATGGCAGCAATGAGGTGCAGTCCATCGCTTGATCTTCCTCCATGTTCTGTCCGGTCAACTCATACATTGTGGCTACCCAGTCCTGAGCAAGTATAGTTTCGTTTGAAATTGTCCCCGGCTTGACATGCCCCGGCCATTTTACGATAAAAGGCACCCGATGGCCACCTTCGTAGATGGATGCCTTGTAGTCCCGCAATGGTCCGTTGTTGTCATGTTCCGAATTGCCGTAATCACACACTTTAGGCCACAAAGCGCCATTGTCGCTGGTGAAGAAGACGATGGTGTTATCGGTCAACCCCGCATCATCGAGCTTTTGGAGCAGTTTGCCCACCTGTAGGTCGAGTTCATAAACTAAATCCCCGGTTGGGCCGCCAGTGGTGCCTGCCACCCGTTCGTTGATCTCGCTGTCATCACCGTCGTAGTCATTCGGGGGCGTGTGCGGGACATGAATGGCCTGGGATGCAAAATAAAGCAGGAATGGGCGATTTTCCCCTTTGATCCTGTTCTGCTCCAAATGATTGTCGATAAAGTTGACTGCCTTATTGACTAACCGAATACCGACCTGGCTGGAGTTATAATCCACATCACCGATGCTACCGTCCTTAGACTCAATAATTTCGGAGATTCCGTTATCGCCCATGGTGTAGCGACCGTTCACCCATAACCTGGTACTCCGGTTATCAGCAGTTTTACGTGGATCGAAGGGCGAATAAATTCCATTCTCGAAAAATGCAAATGGAGCATGCTGTATCCCGCTCGGCAAGGAGTAGGAATAATCAAATCCGTATTCATTGATGGAATTATGAACGCCTTTGCTGAAATCCATCCTGGAAATTTCGTTCTGCTTCCGGATCAACTCTCCATTATGGTCACGGATATCCCCGCCAAGATGTGATTTCCCAAAAAAGGCCGTCCGGTAACCAGCTCTTTGCATGATTTCCCCTACCGAGATCAGATGCCCCGCCTTAGTGTGCCCTTTCGGATCACTGAACATCGAGGGAGTGTTTGTGTTCCATGCCCCACCAGCGCTGTGCGAGCGATAGGTATAGCTTCCTGTCAGCAAACTGAAACGCGATGGTGCACACAATGCGGTAGGTGAATGCGCATCGGTAAAACGCATGCCGGAACTGGCAAGCCGGTCTAAATTTGGAGTTGGCAGCTTTCCCCCATACGAAGCGAGATCCCCGTAACCGATATCATCGGCAAGGATAAAAACAACGTTTGGTATTTGTTGGGGAGTGGCCGCCAAAGCGCTTCTCGCTTCCGTGCAAAGCAACAAGCCTGCTGCCGGGAACATAGCTATTAAACTGACTTTTATTTTTGAACTATTTTTCACACGTATAAAAATATAAGTTTCATTTGTTAATAATTTGTCTTTTAAAGGTCAAATGGAATAGCCATGATTCAAAAAAATATTTTCATTTCGATTGGTGATTGATCAATCATGGCTATTTCCTGATTTTTGCTTTTACTTAATGGAATCAAACTTTGCTTTTTTCATTCCCTCCATCACATAAGGATTTTTCATAAATTCCTGCCATATAA
>JAUXUF010000131.1 GCA_030684645.1 Bacteroidota bacterium
AATGCCTCAGCCGCAGCGCGTTCCCGATCACCGACACCGAACTCAGGCTCATGGCCAGGGCCGCGATCATGGGCGACAGCAGCCAGCCCGTGACCGGGTACAACACGCCCGCTGCCAGCGGGATGCCCAGGGCGTTGTAGAGGAAGGCAAAGGTCAAGTTCTGCTTCATGTTTGCCACGGTCTCGTCGGAGATGATCCGGGCCTGCGCGATGCCGCGCAGGTCTCCCTTGACCAGCGTCACCTGCGCACTGTTCATGGCCACATCGGTGCCGGTTCCCATGGCCACGCCCACATGGGCCTTGGCGAGCGCAGGGGCGTCGTTGATGCCGTCGCCCGCCATGGCCACGATCCGGCCTTCTCCCTGCAACCGGGTCACCAGCGCCAGCTTGTCGGCCGGCTGGACTCCACCATGCACTTCGTCGATGCCCAGCTTTGACGCGATGGCCTGGGCGGTGGTCAGGCCGTCTCCGGTGGCCATGATCACGCGCAGCCCGGCCGTCTTCAACGCCGCCAGCGCCTCTGCCGTGCTCGCCTTGACCGGATCGGACACCGCCAGCAGGCCGGCCAGTTGGCCATCCACCGCCAGTGCCATGACGCTGGCGCCCTCGGCCCGAAGCGCTTGCGCCTTCTCCGCCAGTGAGTCGGTGACCACGCCCAACTGTTTCATCAACGCAGGATTGCCCAAGGCCAACGCCTTGCCAGAGACGGTACCGCGCACCCCGATGCCCGATCCCGACTCGAACCCTTCAGCCTTCTCCAGCTCGAGGTTTCGCTCGCGGGCTGCCGCCACGATGGCATTTGCAAGCGGGTGTTCGCTGCCCTGGTCCAGGCTGGCCGCCAGCCGAAGCACATCTTCCTCGGTGAATCCGACCGCTACCACGACGCGGTCGAAGCGTGGCCGGCCTTCGGTCAGCGTACCGGTCTTGTCGACGATCAGCGTGTCCACCTTGCGGAAGTTTTCGATCGCTGCGGCGTCCCGGAACAGCACACCCTGGGTGGCCGCCTTGCCGGTGGCGACCATGATCGACATCGGTGTGGCCAGCCCCAAGGCGCAGGGGCAGGCCACAATGAGCACGGCCACGGCATTGATCAGGCCGTAGACCCAGCTGGATTCCCCGGCCGACGACGGACCGAAGAAGCCCCAGACGACAAAGGTCAGGAGCGAGATGGCCACCACACTCACGACGAAGTAGCCGGCCACCT
>JAUXUF010000140.1 GCA_030684645.1 Bacteroidota bacterium
CATGCCGGTGACCTGAAAATTGTGCTTTTCGATACCCGGGTTAAACATTCCCTGGCCTCATCGGCATATAATGAACGCCGGGAGCAATGTGAGGAAGGCATTAGGCTTATTCAGACCGTTCATCCGGAGGTTGGAAGTCTGAGGTATGCCACAGAGGATATGTTACTGAAACTTGTCAAACCTGTGAACCATATGGTTTACAACAGATGCTCGTATGTGGTAGCCGAAAATGAACGGCTTCTGGCAGGCTGTGAAGATCTTAAAAACAATGACCTGAAATTTTTCGGCAGGCGGATGTTTGAAACCCATGCCGGACTGAAAGATCTGTATGAAGTGAGCTGTGATGAACTCGATCTGCTGGTGGATCTGGTAAAAGGCGATCCGAATGTTATCGGCGCAAGAATGATGGGCGGGGGGTTTGGGGGCTGTACGATCAATCTGGTAAAAGCAGAAGCGGTTGACAGCCTGATTAAGACGGTTTCGGAGGCTTATAAATCAAAAACCGGAACAGAAATGCTGGCTTATATGGTAGAGATTGAGGATGGGACGGGTATTATTGCTTATTAAAGGCACGAGCCACAGGCTCTCAGCTGTTTGACATGTTCCGAAGGGCATGTCGAACACACAGATAATTTGGATTTGCAATCCAAAATTGTTTAACAAGCGATTTAATCACCGTATTTATACCCCGAATCGCAAAGTAAAGTGACATATAAGCATCCAGAATAATCTGATAGGCCGCCCGGTCTTTAACACTTCCACCCGGCTGCAAATGCTCTGCCTTGGCATAGATCTTTCCGGGCAAACCGGCGCTGATCTTGTCGAGAAAGATTAATGGGGTGTTATGGATGAGGTTTAGGATGCTCAAGGTTTATCAGACTCATTGGACCGATTATTATAAGTCCATATTTCAAAATCTTCATCCTCAAATACATCCTGAATGAGCAATTGGTCTTCACCACATTCATGCATAATTTTAAAGGATTTCTCCCAACCGGTTCTGGGCTCCGATTTTATCTTCAATTTACCTGGCTGCTGGTCTTTCATTTTGAAAACATTAATTTTTCATTTCCACGCTAAAGCTAATCTTCGCATTCAGTGCCTTGAAAACTTTCAAGATTGTCTCCACCCGGGCATCGGTCAGACTGTTTTCAAGTTTGGAGATTTGAGCCTTCTGTACCCCTACCAGCTTACCCAACTCTTCCTGTGTTAATTTACGGTCTAAGCGTGCCTGTTTGATAGCTTCTCCCAGCAGGTCTAGACGCAATTCATTTTCAAAAGCTTCACGCTTTGGTGTTCCGGCCTGACCGATATATTTATCAGTGATTTCCTCCAGAGTAAAAGTTTTCAATCTTTGCTTACTCATTTTTGGGTACATTGAGTGTAAAATATAGTTTTCTCAAACGTGCTGCTTTATCCAGATCAGACTGAGGCGTTTTTTCTGATTTCTTAATAATTCCATGCGTAGAAATGACGAGAGTTTCGGTACCCACTCGCTTGTCCCAAAATGCAAAAAGCCTGTATTGAATATGCTTGTAAAGAGTTCTGAACTCCCAGATCTCATCGTTTAACTTTTTAAGAAGCTCCTTATCATTTGAATATCGTGCTTTGGTGATATTGTAAATGATCTTATCCCTGACCTTCTCATCAAGAAGTTCGAGAAATTCAGCCGCATCTTCCAAAAATTCAACTCTAAACTTTGGCTTCTGTAAATTATTATTCAAAGATAAAAGTTTCTTATTAAGGAAACAAACTATTCCCTTAATAAATCTTATAATAACCAGGCATAAGGTGAAATAAAAAATTTAAAGGGATGCTTTTATTTAGCTATCGGTAAAATTCAGGCTGGGATTATTATATACAGTCAAAGATTAATTTTAGAACCAAGGGAGGCGATCCCATATGCCATGACTAATCAAGTTTCAAAAAATCACCATCCACGATCAGCAACTTAACTCCCTTTTCAGTTACAGAACGATGAGAACTCAGTTCATCCGATACCACATAAGTCCCTCCCTTTTTCAAGTTTATGCGCTCCCCGCTGCTCAGTTCAGAGATAAACTCTCC
>JAUXUF010000144.1 GCA_030684645.1 Bacteroidota bacterium
AAATACATCAGGGAAAAAGGATGCTTCCATGGTAAATTTTTTTATTTATCAGCCGTATTTATATTCTGTTTAATGTAGCCTCGCGTTTGTTAATTTTACTGGCAAGCGACTGTATGGTCTTTTCATTAACCATTTTAAAAAATGAATCTCTTACCGGGGCATAATCATCATGCAACGGACAAGGATTATTGGTATCACAGCGTTTTAGCCCGAAACCACATTTTAAAAAATATTCTTTACCTTCTATTGCTTCTATCACTTTAAATAATGTTATCGGGTTTGTTGGTTCATTAAAGAAAAAGCCTCCCCCCCGACCTTTCATCGAAGACACTAATTCGGCGCGGGCTAAGTTCTGCAGAACTTTTGCTGTAAATTGTTCAGGAGAATCAATCTCTTTTGAAATTTCCTTATAGCCAGGTCTTTTGCCTTTAATATTTTGCATATAGACATAAACCAAAGCCCTTATGGCATATTCAGTAGTTTTTCCGAGCATAGCAGCTACATTTTAGATTTTTAAACGAAGTTTATTGTACAAATTCAATATTTGAATCCTGTGACATGATCACCATCGATTTGAATTCGGCTTTTAGCATCTTGATTTTGGGTATATTTTGTGTATTCATCGCTTTTGTTTTTAAGAATTCACCTGTGAGTCCACTCCGAAAAGTCAATCCTGCTCAATTTTGACTTTGTAATATACTGATATTCAGTGGGTATTTTTAGTCAAAATACAACAAAAACAGGTTCTCGGAGTGGACTCACCTGTAAAGATATTAAATAATTCTATAAAAAGACATGTAGGTCTTTTTATAGAATTATTTTTATTACTTTTACAAAGTCAAACAGTATAAAAGTATATTAAAGATGATAACACATAATTTAGGGTATCCGCGTATTGGGAACAACAGGGAGCTCAAAAAGGCGGTTGAAGGATATTGGTCAGGAAAAATCACTTATAGCCAGTTAATACAGATCAGTGCAACGATAAAACAGAAAAACTGGTTAACCCAAAAAGATTTGGGCATTGATTTAATCCCTTCCAACGATTTTTCTCTTTACGACCATGTATTGGATTTAGCGTTTGCCATCAATGCAATTCCAATACGTTACGCACATCTTCCACGTAATTCCGACAAATCAAAACTCGACCTTTACTTTGCAATGGCAAGAGGTTGTCAGGAAGGTGGAACAGATATTACTGCCATGGAAATGACCAAATGGTTCGATACCAACTACCATTATATTGTTCCTGAATTTTATAAAAATCAAAAGTTCTGGTTGTCTAACCTGAAGTTGATTGATGAATTTATTGAAGCAAAGCAATTGGGTATTATCACAAAACCTGTCCTTTTGGGACCTGTATCTTTTTTGCTGCTTGGAAAAGAAAAGGAGCCGGGTTTCGACCGGATTGATTTATTGGAGAACCTTCTTGGATCCTATTTCGAAATGCTTTCACTATTGTTGGATAATGGAGTTAAATGGATTCAATTTGATGAACCTTTCTTGGCGCTGGATTTAACGCCAAAGCAAAAAGAAGCCTTCAGGATCGCTTATTCACGGATTAAGAAAAATTTCCCTGCTGTCAATATTTTAGTGGCCACTTACTTCGACGGTTTGCCCGACAATTCGGAATTAGTGGCAGGCTTGCCGGTTGATGCAATCCATCTTGATCTGGTAAGAGCTCCCGGGCAATTAGAGACAATACTGAATTTAATTACTGATGATAAAAAATTATCACTTGGCATAGTTGATGGACGAAACATCTGGAAAAATGATTTAGCGAATTCTTTAAAGCTGATCAATAAAACAGTTGAGGCAATAGGAGAGGAGAGGATAATGATTGCCCCTTCCTGTTCCTTAATTCATGTTCCCTGTGATCTGGATTTAGAAACCAACGAGGAAGTTCTGTTGCCTGAAATTAAACAATGGCTCTCTTATGCGAAGCAGAAAATTGAAGAAGTCGTGGTTCTTAAACAATTGTCTGTAAATAAAACCGATAAAACAGCAAAACAACTTTTTAAGGATAACCAAAAAGCCAATCAAAGTCGGAGAACGTCCAGACTTATTCATAACGATTTGGTTCAGGAACGCATCAATTTTATCGAACAATTTGAAGAAATGAAAAGGCCGCCATTCCTGCTGCGGAAAAAGGAACAGCAAAAGCGCCTTCGGCTTCCGTCGTTTCCCACAACTACTATTGGCTCATTTCCACAAACGGCCGATGTGAGGAGTTGGAGGGCAAAACTGAAAAAGAAAGAACTCACCTTAAATGAATATAATTTCCTCATCAGGCAAGAAATCGAAAAAGCAATTCGCTGGCAGGAAGATGTTGGGTTAGACGTTCTGGTTCACGGAGAATTTGAGCGCAATGATATGGTTGAATATTTCGGCGAAATGCTGGATGGTTTTGTATTCAGCAGGAATGGCTGGGTCCAGAGTTATGGATCGCGTTGCGTGAAACCTCCTATTATTTTCGGTGATGTTCAGCGACCAAAACAGATGACCATCGATTGGGCCAAATATGCGCAGTCGCTCACCTCAAAACCGGTAAAAGGCATGTTAACAGGGCCGGTAACTATCCTAAAATGGTCGTTTGTAAGAGACGACCAACCACTTTTTGTAACCTGCAACCAGATTGCCTTAGCCATCAGGGACGAAGTGCTTGATTTGGAAAGGGCAAATATCAGCATCATCCAGATCGACGAGCCCGCGCTCAGGGAAGGGTTGCCACTTCGGAAAAACGATTGGAAAACCTATCTCGACTGGGCTGTTAACGCTTTTCGACTTTCATATGCCGGTGTTAAAGACGAAACACAAATCCACACACACATGTGTTATTCCGAATTCAATGATATTATTGAAAACATTACTGCGTTGGATGCCGATGTAATAACCATTGAATGCTCAAGATCGCAAATGGAACTTCTGGATGTATTCGCAGAATATAAATATCCCAATGATATTGGACCCGGATTATATGATATTCATTCACCGCGTGTCCCTTCAGATACAGAAATGGTTGATCTGCTAAAGAAAGCGGCAGCCGTTATTCCAAAGGAAAATATTTGGGTCAATCCGGATTGTGGCTTGAAAACACGGAAATGGGAAGAAACAAAAGAAGCAATTGAGAAAATGGTAAATGCGGCCAAAACCATTAGGGAAAGTACCCGGTTGTAATACCTTGCTATCTGATTTCGTCCCTGTGCTTCATTGAATATATAAACATGGATTAAAAAGGCCGAACATGGAAAATTATTTTGAAAAACAATTTGAGTTGAGATATTTTGAAATGAATAGATCGGGAGAGGCTTCCTCGACGACCATCTTAACTTTACTTGAAGAAACCGCTGCAGATCATTGTTATTCCATAAACCATAGTTTATATGACCTTGAAGAACAAAATATTGGATGGGTTTTACTTTCCGGAATTATGAAAATGGAGCATTATCCCAGATATAAAGAAAAAATCATTATAAGAACATGGCTGTCAAGCTATTCGGCAATCAGAGGAATCAGGGAAAATATCATTTATGACGGAAAAGGGAATATCATAGGAAGAGCAAAAGGATTATGGGTTTTCTTTGATATTAAAAGGAGAAGACCTATTCAAATTTTTGACACCATCAAAGAGAAATGGTCTTCTGATCAGGAAGAATCTATCAATTACAACATTACTAAAAAGATAGAAGCAATTGACTCAGCAAATTTTGTTAAGGAGTTTAAAGTCAATCAGTTTGATGTCGACACGAATGAGCACGTAAACAATATCAGATATCTACAATGGATGATGGAGTCACTTCCGGGAGAGATTATTGATAATTATTATTTACATTCCATTGACGGGCGTTTTATTTCAGAAGCTCAATATGGTGACACAATAATTTCTTATACCGAGAGGGACATTCATGAGAATTCTTTTTCCCATACCATAAAAACGCAAAGCAACAATAAGGTTTGCGCCACAGCAAAAACATTATGGAAGGAAAGGGTAAAATAGACTGAAATCACTCTGTTACAAGAATTACTTCCATCTAACTTTGTTTTATTCGTGCCTGATCCTGAAATGATAGCGGATATTATAAGAAAACAGACCCATACGAACAGAATGAAATTTGATAGACAGACCATTCTAATTGAAATATTTTGAAACTTGTTAAGGCATTAATAAATTCTAACCTCTATATTTCTTTTGCGGCAGTTTTTCTTACCATAGAAACTCAAATACAACTGGGAATGAAGCCACAAGGACACCCATATCTGTTTATCATTTTCTTTGCTACACTGTTTGAATATAACCTGCATCGGTTCATTACTGTTATCACTAACAAAGAAGCATTAAACTCAGACAAACACAAATGGATCAGAGAAAACCTAAATGGATTCTATTTGTTAGTATTTACTTCACTGGTAGGTTTTATCTGCGTCGCTTTCCTTGCTAAAAAAGAAGTACTGATTACATTAGCTCCGATTGCATTACTTACATTATTTTATTCAATACCAGTATTTGGGAATAAGAAAAGCATTTTCAGGTTAAGAGAAATTCCATACCTGAAAATATTTTTGATTGCTTTTGTGTGGGCGTCCTCAACAATACTCTTACCCATTATTCAATCAAATAATATATTCAATAAAGTTCACGTCATAACCATGTTAGTGGAACGATTTTTTTTCGTGTTTGCCATTACAATTCCTTTCGATATTAGGGACATAGAGGCTGACAAGCAAGCAGGATTAAAAACTATTCCAATATTGTTTAACGAAAACACATCGATTGCCATTGCCAATTTGTCTTTGTTTATCTTTTTTCTTATTTCATTCTTTCATTACCAATTACAAAATTGCTGGTTTATTATTGGGGCATTAAGCATTTCGACTTTAACTACTTTTTTGTTTTTAAATGAAAAGAAATTTAGAAAATTGACCTATTTCCATTACGGGATTTTAGATGGGACAATGCTCTTGCAAGGATTACTGGTTCTGGTATTCTACTATTTATATAAATTGAAATAAATAAAAACGTAATGAGAAACAATCATATACTGAACAATGGTATCCCCATTTCAATTTCATTGAATCCGGTATTGGAACAAGAGCATTTTCAGGCAAAAAAACCCTATGATAAAAAGCGCATATTTACGATCTCAGCTTTAGCCGTTTCAATTGCCGTCTGTATCAGTTTCATTGCTAAGCTGTTGGTTTATCTTATCGACCTGGTTACAAATATTTCTTTTTACGGAAATTTCTCTATCGAGCCATCAAGCCCTGCAAACAATTCTTACGGATTATTTGTGATTGTTATTCCGGTAATAGGTGGACTAATTGTAGGATTAATGGCTTTCTATGGTTCAAAAGCTATTCGCGGACACGGCATACCCGAAGCGATGGAACAAATATTAACCAATCAGAGTAAAATTAAGCCTTCTATTATTTTTCTGAAACCGCTTTCTGCTGCCATATCGATTGGTACAGGCGGACCTTTTGGAGCCGAAGGGCCAATTATTGCAACTGGAGGCGCATTGGGATCTACCTTAGGACAACTACTTAAAATAACAGACAACGAGCGTAAGATATTACTTGCAGCAGGCGCTACGGCTGGTATGGCCGCTATTTTCGGAAGTCCGATTGCCGGAATTTTCCTCGCAATAGAATTATTACTGTTTGAATTCTCTCCACGGTCAGTCATTCCAGTGGCAATGGCTTGCATCACCGGAGCGGCAGGACATCATTTATTGTTTAAGGCAGGAGTGGTATTTCCATTGAAGAGCGCCATCGAATCAGCATCCAATTCGGCACTTGGCTTTTATGGTATAATGGGTATCGTAATTGGTTTTGTATCGATTTTGGTTACCAAAATAGTTTATTTGATTGAAGACGGATTTGAAAAACTACCCATTCATTGGGCATGGTGGCCAGCTATTGGCGGTTTGGTAGTTGGTATTGTCGGCTACTTTGCTCCCCGGACACTGGGAGTGGGATATTACAACATTATCGATATATTATCAGGAACAATGTCAATCCATATTTTATTGTCCTTGTGTATCTTGAAATTTATCTCATGGGCTATTTCATTAGGCAGTGGCACATCAGGCGGAACACTCGCTCCATTGCTCATTATTGGTGGAGCTACCGGGGCGCTGCTTGGAAGCCTGATTATTTATTGGTTTCCTGCCTCAGGTATTACACTTCCATTAGCCGCATTAGTGGGTATGTCTGCAATGTTCGCAGGTGCTTCGCGGGCATTTCTGACTTCCATTATATTTGCCTTGGAAACAACTGGGCAATCCAATGCCTTGTTGCCTTTATTGGCAACCTGCACAACAGCTTATTTCGTCTCCTATTTTATAATGGAGAATACCATCATGACAGAGAAAATTGCACGAAGAGGAGTTAAAACACCTCATTCTTATGAACCAGATGTACTGGAGAAATTAACCGTTGAGCAAGTTCTAACTGGCAATGGAATGGTAATCAGTGAAGATAATAGCATTAGAGAAGTTCGGGAATGGTTAATCAGGGAACAGAACTTCAAATCAAATTATTTTATCATTTCAAGCAATGAAAGAGAGTATAAAGGAATATTGAGTTCTTCAAACTTATTTAGCAACCAACATTCGCAGGAAAATTTAATTGGAACACTTATTAAACGCAATGGCATTTATATTGGACTGAATGATACGTTACTGACTGCTGTTGAAACCATGGCGAAAGAGAACATTGATGTCCTGCCTGTTGTTTCGAAAGAGAATACAAAAATTATTGGCATTCTTTCTTATCGCGATATTATTGCTACATACAAGTACGGCATTGACGAACACGAGAAGAAACAACCCCACATTTCATTAAAACGGAATGGGCTGAAAATATTATTACGCGGACAAAAACTGGTGTCTGGTATGAAACGAAAAGATAAATAATATCTGCCAATAGCACTTACAAGAAATTGGCGGTTCAGTGGTCAGATGAAGCTTTGTGTTTCGAAATCGCCAACTACTTGCAGCTGCAAATACGATATACATAGAGGCCGGACAAGGTTTAATAGAATATAAAAGAAAAACTCAATAAGCTATGGATGATTTTCTTGCTGCACGATTGCAAATGACTGTTTCATTTGTATTTCACATTGTTTTTGCTTGCATCGGTATGACAATGCCCTGGTTAATGTTTGTAGCCGAACTGAAATGGATAAAAACAGGCCGAAAAGTTTATCAGGATTTGTCAAAGGCTTGGGCCCGTGGAGTAGCCATTTTCTTCGCTGTTGGAGCCGTTTCGGGTACCGTGTTATCTTTTGAGTTGGGACTGCTGTGGCCAAAATTCATGGAACATGCAGGAGCTATTATTGGGATGCCATTTTCATGGGAAGGCACTGCCTTCTTTCTGGAAGCAATTGCTTTAGGCATTTTCCTGTATGGAAGAAACCGTGTGAACAAAAGGATTCACTTAATTTCAGGATTGGTGGTTGGAATTGCAGGCGTGGTGTCGGGTATTTTTGTGATAGCTGCTAATGCATGGATGAACAGTCCTTCTGGCTTTGATTGGGTGAATGGTCAGGCAATCAATATTGATCCGATAAAAGCCATGTTTAACAATGCCTGGTTTCAGCAGGCGCTGCACATGACCATTGCAGCCTTTGCCTCCACCAGTTTTGCGGTAGCCGGTGTGCATGCCTTTATGCTGCTTCGTCACAAAGGGAATGAGTTTCATCGGGGTGCAATCCGGATCGCCCTTGCATTTGGAGCGGTTGCTGCCATACTGCAGCCCATCAGTGGCGACATTTCTGCAAAAAATGTAGCGAAACTACAACCCGCAAAATTGGCTGCTATGGAATCCTTGTTCAAGACCTCGAAACCCGCGGCACTGGTCATTGGCGGTATTCCAGATGAGGAAAAAGAGGAAGTAAAATACGGAATTCATATTCCGCACTTGCTGAGTTTCCTGGCTCATGGAGATCTTAACGCCGAAGTGGAAGGACTGGATAAAACCAGTAAAGAAAATTGGCCTCCGGTAGTCATCGTGCATTTTGCTTTTCAAATCATGGTTTTTATGGGAATGCTGATGATGGGAGCGGGTATTCTATTCTTGATTTTCAATTTCAAATGGAAGGAGAATCTCGATAAAAGGTGGTGGCTTAAGTTGCTGGTTTGGCTGACTCCGGTTGGATTTATTGCAGTGGAAGCGGGTTGGATTGTAACGGAAGTAGGCCGCCAACCCTGGATTATCTATGGAATCATGAAAACCAAAGACGCTGTGACACCCATGCCGGGAGTGCAATATCCTTTTTATCTGATCACACTGATTTACCTAGTGCTGACTTTCCTTGTTATTTTACTGATGCGCCGACAAATTTTCGCCGTACATATGAATTCTCAAAATATCAATGCTCATGACTGATTTTATCATCTTGGTTTTAGGAATTGCAGTTTTGTTTTACGTGCTGCTTGGCGGGGCCGATTTTGGAGCCGGAATTGTAGAATTGCTAACCGGAAAAAGAGGTATTGATACGATCTCGAAAGCTATTGCCCCGGTTTGGGAAGCAAATCATATTTGGCTCATTTTGGCGGTTGTAATTTTATTCAATGGATTCCCGCTTGTATATACCACCCTTACGACGTATTTGCATATACCTCTGTTTATAATTCTGCTTGGAATTATCTTCAGGGGAACGGCTTTTACTTTTCGGTATTACGACACAGTGAAGGATAACATGTACAAATATTACACACAATTATTCCGGATATCGAGTTTATTGACACCTTTTTTTCTGGGTGTAATCTTGGGAGCAATCATGCTGGGGAAAATTCCGTCGCAGGTTGACGGAACTTTTTATGAAATTTTTATCGCACCCTGGTTAAATCTGTTTTCTTTTACAACCGGTATTTTTCTGACCCTTTTGTTTGGCTGGCTGGCCGCTATTTATCTGCTGGGTGAAGCCCGGGATGACGAATCGTTTCAGACATTTGCCAAAACATCACGTACCTTTTTTGTTCTGCTGATAGTTTCGGGATTGAGCGTTTTTCTTGTGGCCGAGATGTACGAATTGAATTTCTTCAGCAGATTTCTTCATTCATCCGTAGCGATAGGATGTGTGCTCGTAGCCACTGCAATCATCCCTTTTTTATGGGCGGGAATAAGGCACCGGAATAATTTGCTGACAAGATTTCTAGCCAGCGTGCAAACAGCCTGCATCTTAACCGGATGGTTTGCAATTCAATTTCCGGTCATGATTTACCTGGCTGATGGAACAGCGCTAACAATCCAAAATAGTCAGGCACCGGAAAGAACCATGTCCTTGCTTGTCTATGCCTTAGTTGCAGGTATTTTACTCATATTTCCCGCGTTTTATTATCTTTTTAAAGTATTCAAGTTCAGCCAAAATAAACAGAGCTAACGGAAGAGTTTTCGAAATTCAGAAAAGTCACATCATGAAAAAAAAAGTAAAAAGTAAATCTAAAATCGTAGAGACAACTAATCCGAAAAAACCTGAAACTGATAAAAACGGGTTAAAGACAGAACAGGAATTAAACATGAAAATAACCGTTATAACCTATATGGAACCGACTCGTCCTTATTTTTCTTCACCGTGTATGCTTTCGGAAATGGAAGACGATGAGGATTTTCTTAATCGGTAGTGCAACCTTCCGATTTAGTCCATACCATACTGATGTTTTTTTAATGACTTAAGTTGCTTTGTATAGTGGCTTTTCCCAGTCTTTTCTTCATTTGTATTTTCGGTTTCATTAACGAAACTAATGGTTATAGCATTGGATAAGCTTCAATATCCACCTCGTGCATCATTTGATAAATGTTTTCGAAAATCAATTCGACGTTTGGTTTCGTGAAATATTCTCCATCGATTCCATAAGCCGGACGATGTTCCATGGCCGACAAAGTCCGTGGGGCGGTTTCCAGGTAATTAAATACCTGTTGCTCCTGCAACACTTTTTGCATCATGTATGCGGTGCCTCCTCCCGGAACATCCTCATCAATAAAAATCACTTTATTGGTTTTTTTTATTGATTCGAGAATAAGATGGTTCACATCGAAAGGCATTAGAGTTTGGACATCAATGACTTCTAAAGCAATATTTTTAATTTGCTTCAGGAGATGTGCTGCTTTTAACACGTGATGCACATTCCAACCGTACGTCACTACGGTTACGTCCGTTCCTTCGTGAACGATTTCAGGAACACCCAACGGTACTCTAAACTCTCCCATGTTTGATGGCAGCGGTTCTTTCAGATTATATCCTTTCAATGGTTCAAT
>JAUXUF010000152.1 GCA_030684645.1 Bacteroidota bacterium
CCAGACCGCAGCAGCTATCAAGGCTACTATGCGGATGCTGAATATGATAGAGAAGAAATAGTTCCGGGTTGCGGGTTACGGATTTCGAGTTCCGGGTGCGAAGATATTGGATATTCTTTAGTTGGTGACAACCACAGGAAACGACACTTAAATGATTAGACTAACAAATAATGACTGACGAAATAAATCAAAAAATACCAGAAACGTACTTTGACATTGACAAGGCAACAAAAATATGTGGTTTTACAATGCCTTCGGATATCTTGACCTGTTCTTTACTTAGAACACTTGCTACATCAAAACCTGCAAGTAAATTTCTTGAACTTGGCACTGCAACGGGACTTTCAACATCTTGGATTCTTGATGGAATGGATGACTGTTCAACTATTATTTCTTTTGACAATGATGAAACTCTTCTAGAAATTGCTCAAAAATTTCTTGGACAAGACAAACGATTAACCTTAGTTCTCTCTGATGGCGAGGAATGGGTTAAAACGAACTCCGGTCAAAAATTTGATTATATTTTTGCTGATACCTGGCACGGAAAATACCTTCTTTTGGAAGAAGTATTGGAAATGTTAAACAGGGGCGGTTTCTATATTGTAGATGATATGCTTCCACAACCAAACTGGCCCGAAGGACACCAAGAAAAAGCCATCAATTTGGTGAAATATTTAGAAAATAGAAACGACTTAGTGTTGACAAAACAACATTGGGCAACTGGGATAATTATTGCTGTAAAAAAATAATTACGACTCAATTAAACGTGGATAGTTTATCTAATAGACAAAAGCGACTTCCACTAATAACATGATGCCATGCGAATGCTAAATATGATAGAATCCAAATAAAAATAGGATTTTAAACACCAAGACACGAATTAAAAATTAATTTCTTTGTGTCTTCGTGTCTTCGTGTTAGATAAAGAATAGAAAAAAACAAAAATATGAAACTCAATTTAGCTGTACTCCCCGGCGACGGGATCGGACCTGAGATTATCGATCAGGCCATGAAAGTAGTAAAGGCGGTTGCCGCCAAATTTAACCACGAACTGGAATACACGTTTGGATTAACCGGTGCCTGTGCCATCGATGAACTTGGTGCGCCATATCCTGATGTTACCCATGATTTGTGTATGCAGTCGGATGCCGTTCTTTTTGGCGCCATTGGCGACCCGAAATACGATAACAATCCAAAGGCAACGGTTCGCCCTGAGCAAGGATTGTTGCTGATGCGCAAAAAACTGGGCTTGTATGCCAACATTCGTCCGGTAGTTACTTTTCCTTCCTTATTGCACAAATCACCGCTTCGACGAGAGCTGATTGAAGGAGCCGACTTTGTTGCCATCCGCGAATTAACCGGTGGTATTTATTTCGGTGAAAAAGGCCGTTTGGACAATGGAAATACAGCTTTCGACACTTGCACTTATACGCGTGTTGAGGTGGAGCGTATCCTGAAACTGGCTTATGAATATGCCATGAAGCGCAAGAAAAAATTAACTGTGGTTGATAAGGCCAATGTGCTGGAAAGCTCGCGTCTGTGGCGCGAAGTGGCTCAGGAAATGGCTCCAACCTTTCCTGAAGTTACCACTGAATATATGTTTGTTGACAATGCGGCTATGCGGATTATTCAGTGGCCGAAAGACTTTGATGTGATGGTAACCGAAAACCTGTTTGGTGATATCCTGACCGACGAAGCCAGCGTGATTACCGGTTCGCTCGGATTGTCCCCATCAGCTTCAATTGGAATTCATACTTCGGTTTTCGAACCTATTCATGGTTCATATCCGCAAGCTGCCGGTAAAAACATTGCCAACCCGGTAGCAACCATTCTTTCGGCTGCCATGATGTTTGAATATGCATTCGACCTTCAGGAAGAAGGTGCACTGATTCGTAAAGCAGTAGATGCTTCGCTGGACGCCAAAGTTGTAACGATTGACATTGCTGAGGATAAAGCCTATTCAACTTCGGAAGTGGGCGACTGGATTACTGAGTGGATTGTAAAAAACTAAAATGTAGCGATTTCTATGGGTGTTGCGGTTTTTAACCGCAAATAAATGGCGATTAAAAATCGCCGCATCCTAGGCTAAACCTTTAAGGATTTAGAATCCTTGAAGGTTTTTTTAGCGATCAGATTAGTTGAATTTTTCAGCAGGAAGAGCCTTCTGTTTTGAAGAAAGGCCTTTAATGGCTTATTGCCGGATGAAAAATTTGAATCTGTCATTTCAAATAATGAATTACTTTTGATGCAAAAATTAAAGGTTTCCCAATAAGATAAAATGAATAAATACTTTTTTGTAATATTACTTGCATTTTCTATAAATCAGTTAAAAGCTCAGCAATCAATCTCATTGGGTTTAGGAGCTTACGAAAATTTCAATATAGCTTTTACTCAAAAATTCGGGTGGAATAGTTACCAGATTGCATTCGGATTAAAACCACCTTTCAAATTAGTAACCAGCAACTATACTCTTTCACTGGCTGTATTTTGGGACAAAACAGCAAAGTTTACCGGGCCCAGATGGCCTGTTTACTTAGTCAATCGATTTACATATTGGGAAAAAGACAATGAATATTATAACTGGAAAGTTTTAACTTCAGGAATAGGTATTGGTGGTAAAATATTTATTCTAAAAAAGGCAGGTATTTCATACGAGGTATCACCCGGGGTATCATTTGTAATGAATTATGAACGTAAAACATTTGAAAAAATTGGATGGCCCAAATTGTTCAACGTTAATTACGGAGTCGGCATCTTTAAACAATTTTAATGCGCTGGATATTCATTTTCTTTATCACATTAGCAATTACCGACTGCAAGAAAGGCGATACATTTCCCGATGTTCCTATTGTTATTGAAGATACCCGTGTGCTGGCACATAGGGGAGGTGGCACTTTTGAAGGTACTCCAAATTCATTTGAAGCGGTTGTTTATGGCTTCGAACATTATGACGGTGTTGAAGTCGATATTCAGATGAGTTCGAACAATACCATTTGGGTTTCGCACGATGCATATATCGATGCTTGTGATTCGTGGGCTGGCGGTTGTTTCAATACTGTTTCGGACGACGAAATCTCACGGATTGATTCGTGTTCGGGATTAACTCGTCGATATACCCGGCTTGATGAAGTTTTGGCTTATATGCAGAAAAACTACCCGGAAAAACACATTTCGCTCGATGTCAAGTTTTTTGATGGTTGCAGCCCTTCACTGTTTGATATTAATGCGATGTATAAATATTATCATGCAGAGTTTCTTCAAATTACAGCTATGCTCCAAAAATATGATCTGGTTGACCATACGCTTATCGAATCGGAAATAACACAATTCCTTGATTTGTTCGTGGAAACAAATCAGGATTACCACGAGTATTTATCCATTTTCGACGATTTTGATAAAGGAACGGTTACTGCTCTTCAGAAGAAATACGATGGTATTTCATATAAAAACGACTTTTTAAACTCCATAACTGCCGACCATATTAATTTGGTTCACCAAAAAGGTCTTCGAATACAGGTTTGGACTACAATGGATAGCACCCAACTAGCAGAAATTAAGAGCATTAATCCTGATTATATTCAATCGGAGGTATTTCGGTAAGTTGAAGTTTTGACAAACTTCATTTTTACTTTCTCTATCAGCCATGTCATTCCAATAGTAATCAGGAATATTGTTCCAAACCAGTAAATGTATTTCGAAAGTTCCTGTGTCTGATAAATTTCTGTGGCAATGTTTCCGATAATCAGCCATTGGATGACATAAAACACCGTGATGTTTTTACCCAGCCATCGCAGAAATACAATTACCGGAAATTCATTGAATTTTTGCACGACAAACCGGAGTACGGCAAACCAGATTAAATCCACGCCTAATGTCCAAAGGAAAAACGGAAAAGTATGGTGATAATAATCAGAAAGGTTAATGGTGGTTTCTATGCCAAATTTGGAAAATAAAGCCACCAAAATAAAAACGACTGAAAGAAGGCCGATTGAAACTGTTTTTTGCTGCTGAAAAAATTCCCTGATCCGGAGTTCATTCTTCTGGAATAAAAAACCGATCAATGGGTAAGTTAGCCAGAGAAAAATTGGAAAATATGACCAGGAATAATTACCTGCAATGAATGGCAGAATATAATTCCGGTCGGTTACCATTAAGATTTCATTGAAATATGAAGTTGATCCGCTGACAAAAAGAATCAGGAATAAAGCGATCCATTGTTGCCCTTTTTTAAAGCTTTTCAAAACAGACAGGAAGATGATGCTCAATCCTGCGAGGTAAAAAATATCAACGCCAAAAATATATTGAAGTGGATCGAACTGCCAGCCTTTATACTTAATTTTCAGGAGTAAATTAAAATTCAGTCCAATATTCAGGAAAATACCAAGTATAAAAATCAGCACTCCCCTTAGGATATTTTGTGTTGTGCTTTTTTTGCTCATGGCTACAAAATATCCCATTACCATCATAAAAACCGGGACAGCGACCGGTCCGCCGAGTAACAGGAGTGTTTTCCCGAACAAACTTTCCCTTCCGGAATAATCAATAAAACTTTCCAAAATATGCACCGGAATAATCAGGAAGACAGCAAATCCTTTCAGTAAATCGGGTAGGGGAAAGCGTTTCATTTTATGATAATCTTTTTCGATAGAGTTCGACTATTCCCGTATTCGATGTAATAGAGATAAACTCCTGTTGACAGATCATTGACATTCAAGGCCAGATGATCGGAATGCCCGTCAATCTGAAAGCTTTTGACGGCCCTGCCGTTTGAATCAGCAAGAAACAGGCTGGCGCTTTTTATTTTCTCCGGAAGCTGATATTCAAGCCTGATCAGGTCGGTAGCCGGGTTTGGATAAGCATTAAGGAAAGAATCGGGTTGCTTGCCTGAAATATTCAGGACCGAAACTAAAGTTCCCGGCAGATTATAAATATTAGTCCAAACTTTTTCAGGAGAAACTGAATAATCGAAACAATAGGCAAGGAGTTTATATTCGGCATCCCCGGTTTTATTCACATAGATGTACTGAGCCCCATCGATGGTTTGAAGGATACTTTCGTTCTCATTAACAATCCGCGCCCCATACATGTAATAATAGGACGAAGACGTCGATACATATTTGTAATAAGTATAGGCCAGTTCAATCTGCGAGTCAGTATTGAACAGATTTTCAGATACAAATTTGATGTCAGCCAGGTAGTAGCCATTCGGAACATTGCAGTTGATGGTTTTAAAAATGGAATGATCCATGTTGTAAATCCGGCATTGGCTATTCGGAACATCCATCAGATAATATTTGTATCCGAGAGTTTCGAGTTTCACAATCGATGTTGAATAGCTGTAGGTCTTGGCTAAAGTAACCTGTCCGTATAGTGTAATAATGAATAGAAAAAACCAACCGGTTAAAATAATTCGTTTCATAGCATCTTCTTATTTGATTAAACTTAGGCCTTCGTTGGCCGACTTGTCGCCTGGATTGTACAGGTTCACTTTATTGAAAAGCACCTTCGCCTGATTGGTGTTCCCCAGAAAATAGGAAGTCCAGCCTAACATCAATAGACCATCGTAACCAAAAGGGTATAAATCGACTAGTTTGTTGAAGAGCGTATTTGCCCGGTTGTAATCTTTTCGTCCGTAATAAACCAGTCCGAGCCGATACAAAGCCACGGAGTTGTTTGGGCTGACTTCCAAAATTGCGTCATATATTTTGATCACGTCATTCCATTTTCCAAGCGCGGATAGGGGCAGGATCAAACCAAACCGGGCTTCTTCTGAATACGATTTGAGTTTTTGCGCCCTGTTGTAAAAGATGATGGATTCGTCGAATAAACCGGCGTTGTAGTTTAACCAGCCCAGCCTGAGGTTCAATTCGTAAGAAGATTCGTCATATACTTTTTTAAGTGGATCCATGGATCCAGTAAAATCACCATTTTTTTCGAAAGCATAACTTTTCGAAAAAGCGGCCTGTAAAGCTTCCTGGTTCACCTGCGAGAATGCAGCGCTCATCACCATCATAAAAACAATAATCCCAATACTCTTTTTTAAAAATTCCATGATATTCCTGCTGTTACTGTGTGTTTTAAATAAGTATATTCCAAGTCATTACTTTTGTATCCTCCGGTATAAACCTGATATTTTTCAATCATGTTTTGATTGATATACCGGAAGACAAGTTGATATTTTTTTCCTAGTGGAAAATAAATACTTCCCATGATTTTGCGGTCTGATCTTCCGGGGAAATTGGAGATCACATAACCCGCCGATTCAACGAAGTTCTCCATATCGCCTAAAAGGTATTGTCCATAAAAATGAAGCTTTCCAAGTTGGGCCCCACCCGAAATCCCCATAGCATTCCATCCAAAACCGGCAGTTCCGGTTCCGGATTTAAAATATATACGCGGTGTTATATATAGTCTTGCATTCGAAAGCGGGTAATAAGTTATCCACGACGATATCTGAGTAAATTTCGAATCATTAATGCTCCCTGCGTTTATCTCCAGGCCGGGAGTGAAATTTCCAAAATCCGACCATACAGCAGTCGAAAAAACAGCATCGCTAAAGCTCGTTTTTGACAGGCTAAATGCCTTTGATGAATTGTTGGTTAACCGTCCGGCATAAACTTCGCCACTCCCAAAAATTAAATTCAGGGAGGGCGAAATGTTTAGCTTTTTCCCGATTATCCACATCGGGTTGATATAATAATTGAATTGATTGATTCTTATTGGAGAATTGGTTTGTCCACTCCAATCCACAATGGCTTCGCGATTCACTCCGATATAAGTCAGATTATGATTCAAGGTAAAATTAGGTGCAATTCGGTGACTGAGATCAAATGAATGAAAACTGTAATTTTTCAGGAAATAACCTTCGCCATAATCCTCGCCCAGATTGACCTCGCTGCTAAATTCGCGGGCTTTCAGACTTTCAATGTCCGGATTAAAACTGTAGCCGGTTTCATAAGCCAGCCTGGTAATGCCAGTTTCCTGAAAGCCGATTTTCTTTTTCAACACATCCGAAAAAAACGGTGCATACTTAGCCGCTTCCATTTTTCGACCGCTAAAAACCAGGCTGTAATACACATATTCCTGAAGCCAGTCGAACGAATTATCGCTGGCATAGGCTTTCAGGAACCAGGGGACTGCATTCCTGTATTTCCCCTGATTGTACCAGGCAATACCGGTCCGCACCTGAAGGTAATAAAAATCGATCCCCTGTTTCCGGGCTTCCGTAGAGAATTGGATCAGTTCAGGCCATTTTTTTTCCTGAAAAAGCTCATACGACCGTTTATCGACTTCTAAATAATTCAATTTTTGCTGTGCTTTTGCCACAGTTAGAAAAACCATAAAAAGGCTCATTAGTGCTATTCGTTTCGACATGTCATCTGAATTTTAAACTCATTAAACAGGATATCAATTTCAAAAACTCCGTTTTCTTTTATAGTGATGGCGAAATCATATTTATCCAATTGACGTCCTGCCACTTTTTTTGTGATTTCTGAAATCATTTTTACATCGCCCGATGAAAGGATGTCGCCTGCTTTTTTTATTTCAAGTGTATAATCCACTTTCAGAAATAAAAATACGGGTGCAATAAAATCCTGAAGGAATTTCAGGATTCCGCCAAACATCATATTTACCGGAACCTGGTCGCGTATTTTACTGTTGGGCAAGAATCCCAGCGGCACTTTAAAAAGTGTCAGGAAAAACCAGTAAAGCGGCGTTTCTTTTTTACCGGTGAAATTGGTGAAATAGTGCAGGTTCCCATTGTTGTAAAGGTAAGCCAGCGAGCCATCTTCTTCACTTTCAAGGTATGTCGAATTAAAAACGTCGGTATTAACGTTCCAGTTAAAATTGCTTTTGTGGATCCGTGTGCCGGTTTTTATAGTTTCAACGAGAAATTCGCCGGAAATTCGCTGCCCCGGAATAAAATGCAGGACTTTGGCCAGGAGCTCATTTTTCACCGGATTGGCAACTACCTGTCCTTTTTGCGGATTCGAAAAAGTTTCGAAGGTATATTTATCACCTTTCAGGAGGTAATGCCCCAGCGGATAATCGATTGTTGGAGAACCGATGTAAGGTGTTGTTTGAAATTGAAAATGCAGGTGCGGATAGGGCGAACGGCCTGAATTTCCACATTTGCCCAGCAATTGTCCCTGTTTCACGCGATCGCCTTCCTTCACTTCAACCGAATGGTATTTTAGGTGCGAAAGTTTCGAGAATATATAATCGCTGTGTTTAAGGATTACGGTGTTCCCCCAGTTGTTTTTGGTATCCACATCACCGATTATATTATCGGGTATCGAATTGACCACTTCCATAACAGTTCCGTCAGAAGGAGCAGTAATCGCTTTTCCGAAACAAAAATAATCCTCCGGAAAATCGCCGCTTCCCTTAAATTGTTTGCCATTTTTATCGGTGATAATAAAGTCCCAGGCATTTCGCCACGCACCTTTGTGTGTTATTTCACCATTGTGCCCCTGGCTCACTTCCCATTCGCCAAAAAACGGCAATGAGGCTGCCACTGGGAACCTTGCCGGAAAACGTTTCAGGTTGCCCGATTGTAAATAAAGGTTTTTCTCCGGATTGCCCAACTGAACAGGTGTTTCAAGTAATCCGCCGGGCCGTTTTTCCCGAAGTTTCAAGGCATACAGAAACATCAGCACAACCATGTTAAACGGAAGCGAATAGGGTGAAATATGAAAAACCTGAAAAAAGTGCTGAGTACTGATGGTTATTAAAACTACTGATGGCAAAAGGATAATAATCCAGGCATAACTTATGCGTCCCGGTATCAGATAGTATCCGCCCAGCGCAACGGCTGTTAAAATGTAATTGAATCCGATAAAGGTATAGCTGAGCGAATTAAATTCGATCCCAACCAAAATATAGAAAAGGTATGATACCGAATATCCCAAAATGGAAAGTACAAAAGTGATACGCGAATAGATGAGCAACCCAAGTGAAATAATGATTCCGGCCAGTAGCCCTTTTTGAAAAAAGATAGCCCCAAGCGAATAAAAGTAAATCCGGATAAATGAAGAGCCAACCAACGCTTCGAGCCAGTTGTACAAACGAACCATGGTATGTCCGCCAAGTCCAAAAAGTTCGTTGTAGGTATAAATTCCACGTTCACTGATGTTCAGTGCGGTTAGTTCTCCACCTGATAAACCAACAATCCAGATGGCGACCAGAAACGGGATGCTTAAAAAGGGCAGGCCGTATTTTCCGAGCACTCCCTGAAAAACAATGGTCAGGAAGAAACAGGTAATGGATGAGATGGCAACCAGCACATAAAGTTCAGGCGAAGGCTGAAATGCCAACCCAATCCCCAATCCAACCAGCAGACTGTTGAATCCATACAAGCCTGATTTCAGGAAATATGCGTTGTAACCCAAATAATGAGCCAGCAAATTGGCAATAGCAACCGCGATTAAACCTCCGATTCCGGCGCCGTAATCGAAAAAACTGATGAAGACTAAAAATACAGCCAGTACTTTAGATGTGGAAAAAAATACCTGCGAATAACTGTTCAATACCGGGAACAGGATTTCCTTGCCAATTATTTTAATGTTTTTATTCATGTGGAAATTCCGAGCTTATACTGTTTAAAGTTATTCATTTATATAGCCAGTTTATCTATTATTTTCTTCACTCACCCCGAGGTCGCTGCGCTCCCTCCGCCCCTCTCTACGAGTAGGGAGGGGAGAAGCCCTGCTGGCAGGGCTTGGGGTGAGTCATGAATTTCGCTTCTACCTCTTTGGATTTACCTCGCTGTTTTTAAACGTTTCCAGGCTTTCCTTTTTCCTGATGAGATGTGTTTTTCCATCGTTATCGATCAGAATCACGTTTGGTCGATAGGTGATAAATTGCATCGATTGTGTAATGTTGTAGGCGCCAACCCGCTCAATCACCAACTGTTCGCCGGTTTTAACCTGTGGAAAAACAATGGCATCGCGTATGACATCGATATTCATGCACAACGGGCCATAAATTGTTGTTTCCTCCGCATGTCCCAATTCTTTGGTCGGATATACACCCAAATTATACCAGAATGAAGTAAACAGTAGATTTACACCTGCATCAATCACCATCGACCGCCTTCCGCCGCTAAGTCTTTTATTGGCAACTACAGTAGTCAGTAAATAACCGGCATCATCGATTAAAGCACGACCGGTTTCAAGGAAAAGTACCGGTAAGTTTTCATGAGGAATCTCTGAAGAAATCAGTGCATTCGAAATAGCTTCAGCGTATTCATCGAACGACGGACAGGTTTCGTTTCCGGGCATGTATGCTCCTTTCAAGGTGTTCTTTGAAGCAAACCCACCACCCAGATCGATGTACTTTAACCAGTAATCAAATTTCCGGTGGATGGCCATATACAGGTTTGCAAGCTTTGAAGCAGCAATAGCATATGCCGATTGCGCCATGATGTAGGTGCCGATGTGGGTATGCAAGCCAATCAATTCAAGATTTTCGGCCAGCATAATCCGGTTGATGGCATTCCATGCGTCACCATTTTCGTAATTAAAACCAAAACGATCCCAAATAGGATAAACTCCCGCATCCAGATTTACCCGGATTGCTACCCTGGCTTTTTTCTCCAGTTTGCGGCTGGTTTCAATCAGCAAATAAAGTTCGTCGAAATGGTCGATGTGGATGCAGGCATTGTTTTCGATGGCCATGATCAGATCAGCTTTCGATTTATCAGGGCCGTTAAACAGAATTTGTGAACCGTTCACGCCATTCGAAAGGGCTTTTTCAAATTCGAAACCTGAAACCACCTCGGCCCACGAACCTTCGTCGTGGTAAATACTACAAACGGCATCGAGGTAATTTGTTTTGTACGACCAGGCAAACTGTACTTTGGGATAGCGGGTTTCGAAAGCTCTTTTAGCTTCGTCAAATACTCCCCGAATTGTCTTTTCAGAAAAAACAAAAAGTGGCGATCCGTATTCTTCAATTAAGGCTGAAACTGTAATCCCGTCGATTTTGGATATGACTTTTTGTTTTACCGGCAAGCCAAATTTACTTGGCATTCCTGCATTAATCTTGCTGATTACCGGTTTAATATATTTTATTTTTTCCATGATTTTTTCTATTTTATAATTCTCCGTTCATTGCAATAGTTTCGAATTTTTCCAGGTCAACGATAATATCATACGAGTAGCGAACAAACATTTTACCTGATTTGTAGGATTCCATTGGGGCTAGTTCGTGGCCTAAAGCAAGTTTTACCAAAGCTTCAGGAATATTTTGTCCTGCGCCAACCGCGAGGTAAACCCAGGCAGGAATGCGTGGATTGATTTCGATAAGATAATATTCTCCCTTTACCGTTTTAATCAGTTCCAGCTCCATCCCGCCTTTCCAATTGGTCTTGCGGATCAGGCTCCTGGTAATTTCCAGCATCTTATCGTCCGACAATGTGATTCCGCCCCAGGCTTTCCCTTTATCAGTAATGTATTGTTTGCGCATGGGCACGGCAGCAATGGTATTTCCCTGCCCATCGCCCAGGGCAATGACGTTTACCTCGGTGCCTTTTACAAATTCCTGGATAATAACAGGCAAACCCCATTTAGAAGAAATCTTGTTAAAAGCCTGTTTCACCTGTTCTGAATTATAAGCCATGTAGGCATCATAAAATTTTCCTTTAACCATCACCGGATATTCAAATTTAGCCTTGATTTCTGAAATCTGGTTCTGACTTCCCAGGTTTAAACTTGCCGGTACTTTTATTCCGTATTTTTCACCAAACTCCGGAAGTTTGTCTTTATCGCGTTCCTGAAATTGTTTTAGAGTAGGTAAAAAAGTATGGATCCCGCTTTTAAGGAGCCGGTCTTCATTTTTCATAAACGAAAACAACTCGGCGTCAAAATTTGGGATTAATACCTCGAATGGTTCTCGCCGGTGTATTTCCTCGATCCGGTCGATCAATTCGTCCGATCCTGCCGATGGATAAGGAATCTGGAATATTTTATCACACAAACCTTCCATGTAAATACCCGGTTCCAGCGTTTCGTAAACCAACCCGATTATCCTGACTTCGAATTCGGAAGAATCCTTTAAAGATCGGATTACCGGTACTCCAGGCCCGGGGTTATCGGTGTTGTTAAGCCCGGTAACGGCTATTGTTATTTTTGTTTTTGACATGGTCAGTTGTTTATTTGAAATCCAGCGGATTTTCCTGCGAAGTTATCTGGTGGTATTTGATCAGTGCACAGAACTCATAAAAGTCTTTTTCAAAAGTCAGGTCGTCCAAATCATATTTTTGGAGAAATATGTTTTTTATCGTGTCGAAATCATACCCCTGGGCAATCAGTTTTGTAAGCTCCAGTCCGGTTGGATTTACGTTAAACGAATCGCCTGTTTTCGAATTAAAAATAAATCCATTGTCACTAATTCTCACTTCGTCTGTTATTTTCATTGTCTGTTTATTTTGTATAATGTAAAAATACAACAATCGGCAATTAAACGTGTTACAGAATTTTGTAAATGATTTACAAAATATGGTATAAAACGCCCGATTTGAGTTGGTTTGAAATCGAATGGGGATCAGGACGAAAAATGCCTATAAAAAATCAGTACAATTTATTGATTGATTTTTTATAGGCGGCCGGATCTTTCTTAAAGTCTGAAAGTGAAATGCCGGTTATTAACTTAAACTGGTTGGATAGGTGGTGCGGGCTGCTGTAATCCATCATCCAGGCAATTTCACTTAACGAAATCTTATCTTCCATGGCCAGTTCTTTTACCCGTTCGATTTTCTGGAGAATGATATATTTTTCAAGGGTGATAGGTTCTACTTTTGAAAAAAGCTTGGATAAAGTCTGATAACTTCTCCCCATCTTCTCTACCAAATATTCCGATTTCCGAACAATGGAATCCACGTTATTCATGTAATGTACCAGCTCAATGACCGTTTGTTTTATTTGTTCAACCAGTATTTCATCTCTATTGCTGATCAGTTCCATCCCTAAATCCTGCAAAACATCGTCAATCTGATTTTTGCTGATTTTTTCAGGATTATAAATTACGGTAGCTTCTCCAAGTTTAACATCGAGTACAGTAACGCCAAGTCTGGTCAAATCCTCTTTCACCAAACGAATACAGCAGGAACACATCATATTCCTGATAAAAATCCGCTGGCTGACATCACTGTTTTGTAGTTCCATATCACTATTCGAAATAATACGTAAAAATGCAAAATTAATAGGCGTATAGTTCGAATAAAAAAAATAAATGCACAAATGACAACTGGGATATTGACTGCGTGAACGGTCCTTATCCCAGTTTTTGTCTGGAGAAATAATATTGAAATATTTTATTGGAAACTGCTATAATTTAACTTCTTGAGAAACACCTCCAACGGTTATTGTTACAATATTATCACATTCGCCGTTACCGTAATCAATTGTTTGCTTGTCAACTCCCTCTGTATTTATCTCTACAACACCGCTCACAGGGTAAAAACATCCGTTTTTGTAAATTAAAGGAGAGGTAATTGTTAAGGTATATTTTTTACTATCCAGGTTAACTCCTGTGCCTGAACCGGTAACCGACCAAACATCATCGGCAAATACGATGGTCGAACCACCTGCTATCAACTCACTGTATTTTTTACATTCCCAGCTGATGAACGATCCATCGGGATAAGTCAGGGAGGCATCAGAAACCGTTTTCGTAAAAGTGAGATCGCCTTTTTCATTTAGGCCAGTGTTCAGGATGGTTTTGACCCCTTCCATTTTATTGCCATTAAAATAATAATCCTCAAAAGTTACTGTTTTTAATGAACCTTCGTTTTTCCAGAAGTCAGAAAGGCTGACATGGATTTTACCTACTTTAATGTTGCCACTGAACAGCGTACAAGTTCCACCCAAATAATCGACTGTCCACACTCTTGTGTAGAATGCACCATCTGCATTTTTATCGACTTTGACATTGAAGCAAGTTGTCAGACTTGCTGATTTTAAATCAGACACTTCGCCACTTATCAACTCATCATCAAAATCTGATGCAAATGAAGTGACAATATTGGCATAATCGGTAAAGGTTGTATTCGTTGGTTCCGATTCAGAAACTGCATCATTCTTGTTGCATGAATTTAAGCCAACGGCTGCAACAGCTATAAAAAGTACAAAAAGAATTACTTTGAAATTTTTCATGATTACTATTTTAAATTGTGATATTACTTTTTAAAATTACGGAGAAACAACTCTCCTGACTTTCAGGTTCCAGATAAAAGCTTTCAGGTGAACTTCTGATGCTTTCGACAGATTGGTATAGACCGTTTTAACAGAGACATTTTCTACTGACAACAGTTCTTTCTTTAGGTCAGCAATGTCTGTTTGCTCAATCAGCACTCCAACTTTTAAAGCATCAACCACCGAAATATTTCCCATTGTAATCAGTTGTTGATAAAGTTCGCTGATGTGCGTATTGGTAAATACTCCGGCACTGCTTGTGCTGTTGTCGGTAATTTTGAAACCTTCGATCAATCTCAATACCGCAGATATATGTGCATTTTCGCTTTTGGTGATATTCTTAAATACCGGCAATTTGTATTTATCGTACAAATAGGCATATACATCGCGTGCCATCTTTTCCTCTTCACGCATAAAAAGCAAACCTGCCGTTTCTGTATCATTAACAGATCCGCTTATTATACAACCCGGGATGGGCACATCAGCTATGGTGCCGGTTAAAATGCAAGTAGCCGGTACTGTTCCACTTTTCAAATCTACGGCCATTTCTTCGGTTCCTGCAGTTTCATCTGTACCTGCGATTCCTTTTGAACATGAGCTAAGCAATACAAGAGCTCCAAGGATTGCCATTGACGATAAAATAAGATTTGCTTTCATAACTTATTTTTTAATCGTTAAAATTTTATTGATTGAGAACTATTTTTTTGTGCGGGCTTCGTAGGTGTCGCAAATCCCATTCTGATTGGCATCAACAAAGTTTTTGCCTTTCCCTTTGCCCTGTCCTTTCCCTTTGCCCTGTCCTTGCCCGTTACCAGTGCAATTTCCAGTTCCATTTCCTTTGCTGGCCGATGCATTAGTTGTGCGGTTTTCGTACGTATCGCAAATGCCATTTTTGTTCGAATCAACAAAAGCAGAACATTTAGCTGTTCCGATACATCTGCCATTCCCATTTCCCTTTCCGGTGACCGGGTTCTGAGCAGTGGTAATTGCCAATCCTGCCACAAGGGCTAATCCTGCTAAAAAAATCTTTGCTTTCATAATCTTTAATTTAATTGATAAATAAATGGTGTTTCAGTAAATCAGTTTGTTCTATTAGATAAAATATATTTCAAAATCTGCTTTGGTGTCCCATTCCTTTGCCTCTGCCTTGACCTGAGCCATTCCCTTTTCCTTTTCCATTACCTTGCTTCTTAGCCTGATGGTTTTGATTGTCTCCATTTAATTGAAGCAGAATGTATTGTTTTTGCTGATCAGCACTCAGTAATGTTTTTATCGCGTTCCCGTGGTTCAAAACCTGCTTGTCCATTTGTTTTTTGATCTCATCCTTTTCAGTTTTTCCGCTTGCAGCATGTTGCTTTTCCCAAAGATCATTCATTGCTGACTGGTTTTGGGTTTCCATCGCAATAATCCGATCTTTTTGATACTCACTTAGTCCGGAGATTGAGTTGATACAGGTCGCCTGAAGGGTATTGTTCCGGCCTTTCCCATCAAAAATGTTACTGGAAACTGCAACTCCGGCAGTTACAATTAGGGCAATGAATATCCATGCAACCCGATTTAACCGACTTGTTTTCATAATTAATTATTCAAAATGAGTGCTTATTTGTTACGCCATCTACCTCCCTGATTTCCTGGCTGAGGAAGGTTTATCTGGTTGTCTTTATTGAGCATCGACTGAAATATCTCATGCAATTTTGCTTTTTGTTCGGATGTACATATCTTTTTCATATTCAGGTAAAATGTAGTTGTTACCTGCTTGAGCTCGCGATGATTATTCCCGATTTCCATAGCCATCTGGTTGAGTCGGGCGCTGTCCGGATTTTGGGTTCCCAGTTCATCGATCAGATTTTGTCGTAATTGCGCTAAATCCACTTCAATACCTCTTGCAGCGCGGTTAAATGTGCGGTTAATGTCGCGGAACTGATCAAGTTGATCTGTATCCAGATTTAATTCATTCCTGAAAAATCGGGTGCGTTGGTCTCCGGGAATCGAAGTTTGTTCTTCCTCATTCGTTGCCTTTATTTTCGATTCAGCGAAACGGTGATAATAGAATGAGCCGATTGTTGAAAGGTTTGTGGCAATCAGGATAACAATAATCCAGATGAGTTTACGGTATTTGGGATCAGTTTTCATAGCTTTTCAAGTAAAAATGATTCAATAGGTTCTGCCTCAAAGTCATCCAGCATTTGTATGCTTCTGGTTGCTGGTTGATTTGTTGTGGAGTTCGATGCATTGCTCCCTAATTGTAATCCTCCATAAATTCCGATAACCAGGATGAGCATGAAGATAACAGGTTGCACCAGTCTTACCCATTGATTTTGTGGCTGATATTCCTGTCTTTCTTCCAGTCGCGCACTGAGTCGGGTATAAAAGAAAGGTGATACTTCCGGATTCTTTTCGTCACTGAAAATCTGCATTTCTGATTGTAAGAGTGCAAGAAATTCCCGGCACTCAGTACATCTATCCAAATGTTTTTGAACGATAATCCTTCTTTCGTTTGGCAATTCATTGTCGAGATAGAAGATAAGATCCTTATGTATAGTTTTGCAATCCATTTTGTTCTGGTTTTAAGTATGACACCACTAAGGTTTAAAACTTGTGTTTAAATACACTTTTTTTTATAACACTCATAAAGTTGGTTTTGAAGGTTCTTTTTAGCCCGGTGAATTAGTGATTCAACCGATGCCAAAGAAATTTCCATTATTTCAGCAATTTGCTGATACGGCAATTCTTCATATTTATTCAGTATAAAAGCTACACGTTGTTTTTCAGGCAATTTGTCGATGGCCTGATGCAGCATCTCTTTTCGTTGTTGCCCGGTGATTTTTTGATCTGGTTGATCAGCCTGATAGTTCGAAATTTCCTTACTTCTGTTTCGGCCACCTGCAAATGCTTCTTCAATGGATTGAAAAAATCCTTTTCGCTTATTATTCCGGATAAAATTCAGCGATCGGTTGGTGGCAATGCGATACAGCCAGGTTGATAGTTGCGATTCTCCCCTGAAATTTTCGGCTGTACGAAATACTTCCAGAAAAACATCCTGGGTCAGATCTTCTGCATCATTTCTGTTGTGGACAATACCAAAACAGGTATTCATAACCAACTGTCGGTACTTTTCGACCAGTTGCTGGAAAGATTTGCGATCGCCTTGTTGAATTCCTTTTATCAATTGGAGTTCGTCCATTCTAAATTTTCAAATTTGAATCTAGATAATTTGACCCCACAAAATCAGAAAACTTGCACCCTTGTTAAAAAAACTCTAATTAAAATTATTGGAGTAAATCAATAGTTGTAAATTGCGGGGATTAAATATAAATCAAAAAACCATGACTATTTTAATTTTGATTTTTGGCTTCCTGTTCGGAGCCATCCTGCAAAGTGCCCGCTTGAATAAATACAATACCATCAGCGGAATGGCACGCCTCGAAGATTACACTGTTGCTAAAGCCATCCTGATTGCAATTGGAGTCGGAGCCATTATCCTGAATATTGAAATTGGCCTCGGGTTTGCGACTTATCATGTCAAACCCTTGATTTTAGTGGGTATCAGTTTAGGTGGTCTAATCTTTGGTGCGGGCATGGCAATTTTGGGATACTGCCCGGGAACAATGGCTATTTCGTTGGGCGAAGGTTCATTGGATGCATTGGTCGGAATTGTCGGCAGTATTTTCGGAGGTGTTGCCTACACTCTTGTGCAGCCTGCCATTCAGGGAATGATGGGGCCCGATTTGGGAAAGCTTTCACTCCAGAGTGCATTGGGAGATGGAACGATGTTTTATTTCTTCCTTTTTGTTTTCGGACTGGCATTGGTTGGCTTTGCTTTTTGGTTACACAAACTGGAAATGAAGAAAAGTTATACCTGGTTGTATGCAGGTATTTTGCTGGCTGTTTTGGATAGCATCGTATTCCTGACAGCCGTGTTCGGTCGCCCGATCGGCGCATCAACTACTTATCCTTATGTGGGTGATTTAATGATTGGATTAACTCAAAACGACTATTTTACTTCCATCCAGAAACCCGGAAATTGGGAATTGATATTCCTTGCCGGAGCATTCCTTTCAGGACTTGTTGTTTCTTTGCTCCGGAAGGATTTTAAAATTCAGCTGATCTACAACGGATGGTCAAAAACTGAAGGAAATTCATCTGTAAAACGAATTGTCTGGGCTTTCGTTGGAGGGTTCATCTTGCTTTTTGGGGCTAGAATGGCAGGTGGATGCACCAGTGGTCATATAGTTTCAGGAGGAATGCAGGTGGCAGCAAGCAGTTTGTTGTTTGGCGCTTTTGTTTTTGCCGGACTGTTGCTTACCGGAAAATATTTTTATCGGAAAGCATAAACCAGGTGCCGCCAACATCGAATGGGAAAGCTGATGATTGTGTGCTGGTTTGTGAAACTTGCCTGGTGCAGATTGATAATCCGGAGAAGATGGATGCGAATCACTGGCGATGTTTAAATGATAGTATGTGGAGTACTGTGCCTGCGGTGCAGGTGATGGCCTGGCGAATGCTTCATCGGTTGAACGCCGATAGCTGGTCGCATGATCTGCTGGACATGCTTTATCTGGATGAAGAGACACTGGCCTGGGCACAGGCAACCGGAGAAGGAATCTCGCAGGATGATGTAGTCAGACACATAGACAGCAACGGAGTAATTACAAATCATTGTTGCCTACAAAAAAACCATTCAACTTGGAACTAAAAATAAAAGATCAGTTAATCAGTTTGTTCGAATCACATTTTAAGGAAGAAGTAACCTTTTTTGAACAACTTCCGGCATCGGGCTCTTACCGCGAATATGCTCGAATGAAAGGTGCCGGGCATCAGGTTATTGGCGCATACAACCAGGATATCAAAGAAAACGAGGCTTTTCTTGAATTTTCGGCTCATTTCAGGAATAAAAACATTCCGGCTCCTCACATTTATGCCGTAAGCGGTGACCTTCGGACTTATCTTCAGGAAGATTTGGGAAATACAACCCTGTTCGATTTTCTTACCATAACACGCGAGACCGAAGGCTTTTCAGCAAAAATTGTCGAAGTGTATAAAAAGGTCCTTCGTGAACTTCCAAGAATTCAGCTTGTCGCCGGGAAAGACATTGATTACAGCGTTTGCTACCCGCGTGAGGCATTCGACAAACAATCGATGATGTGGGACCTGAATTATTTCAAATATTATTTTTTGAAACTGGCTAAAATATCATTCGACGAACAAGCATTGGAAGACGATTTTCAGGCCTTCAGCGACTATCTGCTGGCAGTTGACAACAATGCGTTCCTGTATCGTGATTTTCAGTCGCGGAACGTGATGCTGAAGGACGATCAGGTCTATTTTATCGATTACCAGGGTGGACGAAAAGGCGCGCTTCAATACGATCTGGCTTCACTGCTTTATGATGCCAAAGCCAACATTCCGGAAGCTGAACGCGAAGAATTGATTGAATTCTATTTGGATGAACTGAGCCAGTACAAACATACTGACCGCGAAAAATTCAAATCATTATTTGGCGGATATGTGCTGATCAGAATAATGCAGGCAATGGGTGCTTATGGGTTCCGTGGATTTTATGAAAAAAAGGAACATTTTCTGAAGAGTATTCCTTTTGCCTTGAAAAACCTCGAAACGTTACTGGCCAAAAATACGATTCAGGTTCAATTGCCCGAATTGTTTAAGGTATTGAAAGCGGTAACCGAATCGGTTTTTCTGAAAACCATCAGTTCGGTGGACGACCGGCTGACGGTCCGAATCAGCAGTTTTTCGTATAAAAAAGGGATTCCTGCCGATCCTTCCGGGAATGGAGGAGGTTTTGTTTTTGATTGCCGGGCCATCCACAATCCGGGGAAATACCCCGAGTATAAGCATTTGACAGGCAAAGACATCCCGGTCCAGAGATTTCTGGAAGAAAAATCGACCATGTCCGACTTTCTGTCACTTGTTTTCAGTATGGTATCCAATTCGGTTGAGGTTTATTCATCAAGAGGTTTTTCACATTTGTCGGTGAGTTTCGGATGCACGGGTGGTCAACACCGCTCGGTTTATGCTGCCGAAAAATTGGCCGAATATTTAAAAAACAATTATCCGGTTACGGTTGTTCTTCAACACATCGAACAGGATAAAGAATAGAAGATGTCGAAAACACAGTGCAAGAACGAAGATTACAAGGAAAAGGACGACGCCAGATATGTGTGCAAACGCTGCGAACGAAAATCAAAAAAGGAAGAGAAAGTCTGTAAACCGAAAAAGATTAAGGATTGAAATACGGAACAAATCCGAATCGTTTCAAACCGTTTTATACCGCGTATGCGGTTACAGTTTTGTCGTAATTAGTCGGATATTTACAAAGTCCCATGCAAAATAAAATGTCTTTGATTAATCAGAATGAAATCAACCTTTAGCAAAATATTTACGGCATTTTTCCTCCTGATTCCATTTTCATCACATGCTCAGTTCCATATTGAAGGACAGGTACTGGATGCCGAAACTGAATTGCCGGTTCAGGCATTTGTCATACGTGTCGATTCAACCGAATATCCTTTTTCTGGCGGGACTTTTCACCTTCAAATCACACAAATACCTTCGCAGCTTATTTTTAAAGCCAAAGATTATTATTCCTTCAGTCTCCGTATTTCATCCGGAACAACCAAAATCAGCATCCGTTTACTTCCTGAAAATGTCAATATTCAGGAAGTAATTGTAAAAGCATTCCAATCCGGGAAACGCTTGTTCGATACTCCCGGTTCGATAGGTTTAATTTCCAACCGGGATTTGCTCCGTGAACCAGCCTTCGCGCTTGCTCCGTCGCTCAATAAAATAGCTGGCGTCTGGATGCAGAGCGGGTCCATCAATACCAACAGGCTTACCATTCGCGGGATCGGAACGCGCTCACCTTACGGAAGTAATAAAATAAGAGCTTATTACGGCGACATACCGCTAACTAACGGAGTTGGTGAAACTACACTCGAAGATTTGGATCTGGAACAAATTGCCGACATCGAAATCATCAAGGGACCATCATCCGGGTTTTACGGCTCCGGATTGGGAGGAGTTCTGTTGTTTAATCCGGTCAAACCGGTCAGAAGCCAATTTGCCCAACAGGTTTCCATCGGTTCGTTTCAAACCATTAAATACACCGGCAAATTGGTTATTGCCAGTCCAAATGCAGGTCATTCACTGGTTTACAACCAGATTCATTCAAATGGTTACCGCCAAAACAACGAAACCGACCGGCACAACCTGACCTGGACTTCCACGGTTACTAAAAATCGAACAAAGATTGATCTGCTTGCCGCATTCATTAAGATGGATGCCTTTATTCCCAGCTCCATCGATCTGAAAACTTTTCAGGAAACGCCCCAAAAAGCTGCAGCCAACTGGGCAGCAACAAGGGGTTACGAAGATTACAGCAAAGCTTTTGGCGGAATTTCAGTTGTGCAAACCCTGAATAAAAACGGACAGGTTAAAATCAGCACTTTCGGACAATTCAATAAAAACAACGAGCTCCGGCCTTTCAATATCCTTCAGGAAAAAAATCATTACCTGGGTTTCCGATCTGTTTTGGAGAAAAAATATTCAACTGCAAATGCCACCACCCGACTATTGCTTGGGAACGAGTATTTTAATGAAAACTACCAATGGCAAACCCTTCAGAATAAAAACCGGATAGCTGGTAACCTCTTGTCAGATAACCTGGAATTTCGCTGGTATAACAACCTGTTTTTCCTGACTGACCTGAATTTTCAGGAAAAGTTTCTTGTTTCAGCCAGCCTCAACTGGAATCAAACCAGCTACAATTACGAAGATCATTTTCTTGCAGATGGCGATCAGAGCGGAAAACATCGGTTCAATCCGGTAATCTCGCCACGACTGGCTGCCACCTGGACTGTTTCTGAAAAATTCAAACTGTATTCGGTTGTTAGTCATGGTTTCTCACCTCCCACTTTGGAAGAAACATTGATGCCAAACGGTCAGCGAAACACATCGATTAAGCCGGAAACAGGATGGAACATTGAACTGGGCACCAAAGCTTCAATCGGCAAATCAATATCTTTTGAACTGTCGGCTTATTACATGAAAGTCAGAAATTTACTGGTTGCTCGACGCACCGCTGAAGATGCATACATGGGAATTAATGCGGGTGCTACTAATCATCCGGGGCTTGAATTTAAATTGGATTACAAACTTATTGACAGGCCGATGTGGTCAACTTTTTTCCGGATGAATGCGAACCTGACTCGCTACCGGTTTGCCGAATTTGTGGACAATGGGAATAACTATTCAGGCAATAAACTAACCGGAACTCCCGCCACAACCACTAACTGGATGCTGGAAACCACAAATTCCAAAGGATTGTTTTTGAACCTGCATTATCAAACTGTTGGACGGATGCCTATTCGTGATGACAATTCACTCTCTTCGGATGCTTACTATCTTGCTAATCTGATGGCTGGATACGAAAAGTCATTTAGAAACCTTTCAATCAGCCTTTCTTCAGGAGTTCAGAATCTGCTGAATACACATTATACGTCAATGATTTTAATAAATGCCAGTGCAGTTGGAAATCAGGCTCCGCGTTATTATTATCCCGGATTGCCAAGGAATTACAAATCGATGGTGAGTTTGAGGTATTCGTTCTGATGTGATAATATTCAACATAAAAAATGAGGCTGAACTCGTTGGAGCCAGCCTCATTTTTTTAAGAATTGATTTTGTTCTGCCTGTAGTTTTGGTCTTAAACTAGACAATGATGAACTTTTCTTTGCCTGTTTTACAAAAAGCACATTTTTCATCCACCATAGCATTATCGTATGTATTGCCGCAAACAGGACAAACAGCATATTCCACAGGCAGGGTGTTTTGGGCTGAAGCATTCAGGGCCTGGAGGGCTTTGAAATAGAATTCCTTATGTTTCTTTTCAGTATCGAAAGCCCAGTTGAATGATGTTTCGGCTTTCCCAACTTTTTCAGCCTTGGCATCAGCAAGGAACTGAGGATACATGGTAGCAACTTCGTAAGATTCACCCTCAATAGCGGCCTGAAGGTTTTCAGCCGTAGTTTTCACTTCAAATTCAGGTGTAAAATCATCCATTTTTAAGCCTAATCCTTCCAATACTTTCTTGTGATTGGCAGCATGGATCGATTCAGCTTTTGAAGCAGCAGCAAAAAGTTTGGCAATATTGGCGTTGCCTTCTTCACTGGCTTTCTGTGCAAAAGCAGCATATTTGGCGCTTGCAGTAGTTTCACCTTTAATTCCTGCCTTGAGGTTTTCAATGGTCTTGACCGGATTGGGTTTGTTGCAACCTGTAAAAGCGATTAAGCTAATTAATGCAATAAATAAGATGTTCTTCATGGTTTTTGTTTTAAGATTTGAAATTAAATTGGCATCATATAATTATATACAAGCGTTCCGCCGTAAAATCCGGTAATACTCACCGAAACGGTTGCCAGTCCATATAACACAAAGGCAATCCATCTGAGATTTGAGTTTTCTACGTTTTTTGTTTGAAGAAAGATTCGAAGCGCAGAAGTGACCAATAATGTACCCAGGGTTATCCAGGCAAACATTTCATGTGTTTCCTGTATTTCACCTGCAGCGCCTTTCAATTCTGAAGTAAAAAATACTCCTGAAAACAAGGCTGTAGCTGCGGTGAGGGTACCAAGAATAAGCAGGTAAAAACCCAGCCTGGATAAACAGGCTTCTTTCCTGAAAAATAATGAAGCGCAGTCAGCAAGAAATCCAAAAGCGACTAATGCGATTGGAAAGTGTACCAACATCGGGTGAAAATGGTCAGTAGAAATCATAGTCAGAGGTCTTTATTGGTTAAGCAACTAAAGTAGCAAAAAGTTACTAAAAATCAAATTGTTCAAAGAAATAACATTTCTATAACCCGATTTTTTCGTGCACCCGACAGGTTCTTAAACTTATTGATTATCTTTAGATATAAGTCGTTAAACTCATTGTAGGAAGAACCTAATCTGAGTTGCCAGTTTCGGCATAGGAGGATATTAATTTCTTGAACCTATTTTAAAAATTGTATTTTTGAATATCTATATGAAATGTCCATCATGTACCGACTGAAATATACCAAAATGATAAGAGGATTCCTGCAATTGGGATTTGCCTTTTTGATTGGCTTGCCCCTCACCTCATCAGGACAAGGTTCGCTGGAGTTGTTTCTGGATAGTGCCCTGATCAATAATCCTGAAGCTGTTTCCATTCATTCACAGATCCACTCATATCAATATGATGATCAGATGATTTCGGCTGTACTCCAATCGCCAAAAGCTTATGTCAGTTCTGAATTGCTGGTCGCGCCTTACCTGAACAACAACGGAAAAACTATTGATATTGCCCCTTCAGATAAAGCCATCGGTTACGACATTGGCATCACCAACGGTGGTTTGTATTCCATGCTTTTTAACCTGGAACTTCCGTTGCTTAAAGGAAAGCAGGTCATCCATCTTCAGGAACAGAATAAGGTGGAAGTTGAAAAGCTGAAAACACGGCTAAGTATGATTGAAACCGAGTTGAGGCGATCGGTCGGAAACATGTATTTTGACGCCCTGACCCAGCAGGCTAACGTAGAAAGTAACCGTCAAAACACTGCCTTGCTGAATGAAGAATTTCAATTGATTAAAAGCCTGACCAGTAAAGGACTTTTCCGTATTTCGGATTATAAAATGATGGAACTGGAACTTAAATCGGATTCCATTGATCTGAATACCTCGGTCAATGATCTGGAACTGGCGATCCGGCAACTGAAGGCAGCTTGCGGAATCCGAAACCGCGATATTTCAAGTTTAACAAATCCGCTGATAGTCACCACAGATCCGGTAAGCAAACCTTCACTGTTTGTCAGATCATTTTTAAACGATAGTCTGGCAACCGTTTCGCAACAGAAGGTTTTTAACGACAGGTACCTTCCACAGCTCAGTGCATTTGCCAATTCCGGATTAAATTCTAATTCAATTCCCAATATGCAAAGGCATATTGGAGCGAGCGCCGGGGTACTTTTAACTTATAATTTATTCGACGGGCATCAGAAAAAGATCAATCAGGATCAGCAATTACTGCGGATCGATGAAGCTTCAAAGCAAAAAGGACTTAAATTGAACGAGGTGAAAACGCAGGCTGATGCTTTCCTACAAAACATCCGGAAAACCCGGAATGAACTGATCAATCAAAAACAAATTCAGGCAGAATACAAGGAATTGCTCGTGATGTATCAGGATGAAGTGAGACGCGCTCAAATCAGTGTGATCGATTTAATCACTTTCCTGAAGAAATACAGCAGCATCAATCTGGCCGTCAGTATCAAAGAAATAACGCTAAACAAACTTATCAATGAATATAATTACTGGAATCATTAAAAATAAGTTGCGAGTTGCGGGTTGCGGGTTGCGGGTTAAAACTGCTGAAAGGATTGTTCACCTTCTAATGGTCTCTACTTTGATACTATTGATTGACGCATGTGTTTCCAAACAAGCGGCAACCGAAACCGAAGTGGTGGTCAAAACCGATGTCAAGGTTAGTTCGCCCAGCATCGGTAATGCCGATCGGTTACTGAGTTTTCAGGCGGTAACACATTACATGCAGGACAATAACATCCGCACACAGCTGACGGGAATTATTACCCGGATTAACTGCACCGTTGCCGGTAATATTCATACCGGTGAGGCGCTGTTTGTCATTCAGCCGCAGGAAGCAGCGGCCCTGCAAAAATCAAAATTCAGCAGCCAAATTATCAGCGGGCTTTCAGACACGGTATATTCCCACCTGAGCGGACAAATCAAAAGCCTGAATGTGCAGGTTGGTGATTTTGTTCAGATCGGCGATGTGCTGGCCAGTTGCATCCGCGCCAATTCGAT
>JAUXUF010000157.1 GCA_030684645.1 Bacteroidota bacterium
ACCGAAGTGTTGGATGCTGGCAGGAAAAGGGATTGTCCTTTTCTAATCGAGAAAATAACAGATGCTGAACTTGTCTTTGTAACTATGGAAAAGAATTATACACGGGTAACAGCGCGGAGGGTAAATTAAAACGCTGACAGGGTTCATAACCCTGTCAGCGTTATCATTTTCTTTATTTCTTTTTCCCGGGATTTTTTGGACCGGATTTTAGCTGAGCAGGTTCTTTAGTCTTTGTCTGTTGCTGTTGTCGCATATAATCTTCCATGCGTTGCTGAAATCCTGATTTCTTCTTCTCTGATGCAGGTTTCTTTTTATTCTCCTGTATCCGGGCATGGATTTTATCATCATTGACAAACATCCGGATGATGTATTGCTGTGCAAAAGTTAGCATGTTGGCCAGAAAATAATAATAGTTCAGACCGGCAGGGTAGCTGTTCAATACCCCGAAGAATATGATCGGTGTGATGTAACCTATGTATTTCATTTGACCAGTAGCACCTGAAACCTGGTTGTTGAAATAAGTATAGATCAATGTTGAAATGGTCATCAGGATACACATTAAACTGATGTGGTTCCCAAGGAATGGCAAATTAAATCCTAATTGGAAAAAGGCATCGAAAGTTGACAGATCATCCATCCAGAGGAAACTTCGCTGACGCAGTTCAAATAAATTCGGGAAAAAGAAGAAGAATGCCATGATGATCGGTAACTGCAGCAGCATGGGCAAACAACCTCCAAGCGGATTTACACCCGCTTTTTTATAGAGCTTTAAATATTCCTGCTGCAGCAGGGTAGGGTTGTCATCACCCACCTTACCCTTGATCTCATCCATTTCGGGTTTCAGAATACGCATTTTAGCCATAGACAGGTATGACTTATACGTGAGGGGCAATAAGACCATTTTAAGAAGAATGGTTAATACCAGGATGATCAGGCCATAACCCCAGCCGAAACCTTCCAGAAAGTTAAATACCGGTAAGACGACCCATCTGTTGATATATTTTAATGGCCAGTAACCCAGATTGATCTGTTTTTCGATGTCATAACCTTGTTTTTCAAGGATATTTAACTGATTAGGGCCAAAATAGAATTCCATTGGAAAGCTGGTTACATCCTGTCTTCCGAATGGGATCTGCATATTAGCCGCAAAGCTCTTTACAATTCCTGAATCCGGGCTGGTATTAACCTCAATTTCGCCTTTATCGAAACTGTTTTTTGCAATCAGTACATTGGAAAAGAAATGCTGCTTGAAAGAAAACCATTTGATCTTTCCGCCGGTCAGTTCTTTCTTTTCAGATTTACTCAGGCTTAATTGGTTAACACTTTCATCACCCTGTTTAAAATAGGAGCTGGAGTATCTTTGCTCACTGACAAGGTCTTTTTCTTTTTGCTTCAGGATGGTCTCCCAGTATAATGTCCATTGCTTCTGAGTAGGACTGACCACATCCTGCATGCCTTTAGTAGCTATGGTAAGGCCAACATTATAGCTTTCACCTTTCAGTGAGTAGATATAATCAATGTATTTGCCCTCAGAATAGGTCAGACGCATTGTTAAGGAAGCTGAATCGTTTTTTGCTACAGTTAA
>JAUXUF010000166.1 GCA_030684645.1 Bacteroidota bacterium
ATTCTTTCGTCCCGTACGGGACGAAACCTTGCTCTATTAATGATTTTTACCGACCTTGAATCCCTGACGGGATAAAAAATCCAATCACAGTTCTTCTTCGTGTCAAGTTTTTTTTAGCTACCAAGGCACGAAATCACGAAAGAACACTAAAAAGGGAATTTCGAACCATTTAAATTCTATTTCAGGATATTTCTTTAATTCATCGGCTATTAATTTCAGTCCATTGCCCCACTGGTCAATGACTCCCAACTTCTTGAAGACCGGTGCTATCACTTTGTTGCGGATATCGGACTGGTGTGCTTCCAATTCATTAAAGTCGATAGAAGGCATCAACTTACCCGGACTTGTAATCTCAACCATATCATCCAGATTGTTGTATGAGTTCTGCTATTTTCATTCACTTTCATGCAACAATCGTTGCCAAATATTAATGGTGCGGATTTAAGCACTTTGGTTGACATTGGATGCGGCAAGTATTTTTTTCCAGTGACTTTAATGGAATTTAGTCAACAAATTTATACCCGATCCCCTTCAGGGTTTTGATCTGTTCGTTTCCGATTTTTTCTCTCAGTTTGCGGATATGGACATCGATGGTGCGGTCGCCAACAACCACATTGTCTCCCCAAACCGAATAATAAATTTCTTCGCGGGTAAATACTTTGCCGGGTTTGGAAACTAACAGCGACAACAATTCAAATTCTTTACGCGGAAGCACCATTTCTACTCCGTCTTTCAGAATCAGGTAACGTTCTTTGTCGATAACGATATTTCCGATTGAAATAGTGTGCGTATTTTCAGGAACGGCTGTCGCAGGAGTACCAATTACCGAAGTCCTTTTTAAAAGGGCTTTTACTCTGCTGACCAATACTTTCGGTCGGATGGGTTTGGTAATATAATCGTCGGCGCCTGCTTCAAATCCTGCAATTTGTGAATAATCTTCTCCACGGGCAGTCAGAAATGCGATCATAGTATGTTGTAGCGATGGAATTCTTCTGATTTCTTCACAGGCGGCAATGCCATCCATCTCCGGCATCATCACGTCCAGAATGATCAGGTCGGGCAGTGTTTTCTCTGCTACCTTGATTGCTTCTGCACCGTTCTGTGCAGTGTAAACTTTATATCCTTCTTTTTCTAAATTGTAGCTGATAAATTCCAGAATATCAACTTCGTCATCCACCAGCAGAATTTTTGATTGAATGTCGCTCATAGGTTTTCAAATTTTGAATTTAAAAGTATCGGTTACTTTTGGTTCAGTTGATCGGTTATATTTAAAATCGCCTGAAAATTAGCAATTTCATTTGATTTTTTACTTTTTACTTTTGCCTTTTTACTTTTGTCTCGACAGCAACAACTTATTTGGCTTTCTCGAGGGTAAAGGTAAAGGTAGTTCCCTTGTCAGGAATACTTTTCACATTGATGGTTTGATCGTGTGCTTCAATGATGTGTTTGACAATCGATAAACCAAGTCCGGTTCCTCCCTGTTCGCGCGATCGGGATTTGTCAACCCGATAAAACCGTTCGAAGATGCGGTATAAATCGTTTTTATCCATGCCGATTCCCGTGTCGCTTACTTCTATCAGAATGGTTTCGTGCAGATCATAATAGGCAACTTTAACATGTCCGCGCTTTTTCCCATATTTTATACCATTGCCCACCAGGTTATTCATAACTTCCATGATCCTCTTTTTATCGGCATGAACCAAGATGGGTTTTTCAACTTTTGCGGCGAACTGAAGGGTGATATTTCGTTCGTTGGCCAGCATCTGCGCTAGTTCGAAAACCTCTTCGGTCAGGCGTCCCATATCAAAATTAACGTAATTGAGGGTTAATTCCCCCGATTCTAGTTTCGTGATCGACTCCAGGTCTTCCACGATAGAAATCATACGGTCGATACTTTTTTCAGTGCGCTGCAGGTACAGCTTATTGATCTTTGGATCGTCAATTCCTCCTTCAAGCAAGGTCAATACGTATCCCTGAATGTTGAAAATAGGAGTTTTCAATTCGTGCGAAACATTGCCAACAAACTCTTTGCGGTATCGTTCCAAATCCTTCAGACGCGTGATTTCCTCAGTTTGGTTTTTGGCCCATTCCACTACTTCTTTCTGAACATCAGAAATATTAGTCGAGCTAATTGTTTCAAACATTTTGCTCTCTTTAGCGATAATAGGAACCTCGCGGATGGTTTTATAGATGGGTTTGATTTTATCGTTGATATACCTGTTCAAGATAAAAAGAACTAAAAAATAGGAAAATACGCAGAACAGAATGATAAAAAGGATTGAAAAGACAGACCCGAAATCTTTTTTCGACTGGATCAGGAAGAATCCGAAATTGGAAATCAGCAACAAAACAGTAATAGATAACGCAAGACGTTTCGCTGAATAAGTTTTCATTTTTAATTTATTTCAATTAATCCGATGCAAAATTAATTGATTTTATGAGCTTAAGCCATTTTTTTTGCCTGTTCGAAGTTTCGTTTCAACTTCGCGCTTTACCCTGGAGTGCAGTTTGTCTTTATATTCTTCCATGAACTGGATAACAGCTTGTTTGTCTGACTTGGATAATTCGCGCAGGGCCCACGACATGGCCTTGACAACCATATCGTCATGGTCAGATACCAGTAATTTGCATATTCCGGGAGTTCGCTCAACATCGCCTGTTCCACCACGCGCACGCAAGTTCAGTGGCGCCGTACTTACCAGCGCCGACCGGCGGATCTAACGATTTTCATTCTCTGCCCACTGCTTAATCGATTTATCCTGAATTTATCCGGTGCGCCAACTGTATCCGGTGATGCACAAGCAATACATGTCAACCGATACCCAGTTGTCCAGTATTTTTCCTAATTCCAAAATTTGCTGATGCGTTAATGATTTTTTTGTTTCATCAAACTTACATAAAACAAAAAAATCCGCATCTGAGAAGATCCGGATTTTATCAATCGGTTTTTAGAACTAAATACCGAAAGTGTTTTTTATTTGGTCAACATAGTCCAGCTTTTCCCAGGTGAACAGTTCAACTTCCATTTCAATCCGTCCATTGTAGGGAGATTCGAATACTTTGGCTACTGTTTTTGGTTGACGGCCCATGTGTCCGTAAGCTGCGGTTTCGCGGTAAATCGGATTCCGGAGTTTGAGCCGATGTTCGATAGCTGCCGGACGCAAGTCGAAAATTTCCTGAATTTTATCTGAAATTTGTGAGTCAGAAAATCCCGGAAGAGCAGTTCCTCTGGTTTCAACATAAATTCCAACAGGTTTGGCAACCCCGATGGCATACGATAACTGAACCAGCATCTCATTGGCAACTCCTGCGGCAACCATGTTTTTGGCAATGTGGCGGGCAGCATAAGCAGCTGAACGGTCAACTTTTGAAGGGTCTTTCCCGGAGAATGCACCACCACCGTGAGCGCCGCGGCCGCCGTAAGTATCCACAATAATTTTGCGACCGGTCAGACCGGTATCACCATGTGGTCCGCCAATCACAAATTTTCCGGTTGGGTTCACATGATAAATGATTTCGCCGACAAACAAATCCTGAACGCGTTGCGGCAATTGGGCTTTCACGCGTGGAATCAGAATTTCGATGACATCTTTTTTGATTTTTGCCAACATTGGTTCGTCAGCATCGAAATCGTCGTGTTGCGTAGAAACAACGATGGTATGAACCCTTTTGGGCGAGTGATCATCGTTGTATTCGATCGTTACCTGCGATTTTGAATCAGGACGCAGGTAAGTCATCACCTTCTGTTCGCGACGGATTACAGCCAGTTCAAGCAATATACGGTGAGACAAGTCGAGTGGAAGCGGCATGTAATTGTCGGTTTCAGAATTGGCATAACCGAACATCATTCCCTGGTCGCCGGCGCCCTGATCCATTTTGTCGGCTTTGTCAACACCCCGGTTGATATCCGGACTTTGCTCGTGAATGGCGCTGAAAACGCCGCACGAATCACCGTCAAACCGGTATTCAGCTTTGGTGTAGCCAATCTGGTTAATCACTTTTCGTGCAGTTTCCTGCACATCAACATAGGTATTTGATTTTACTTCTCCGGCAAGTACAACCTGCCCGGTAGTAACTAGTGTTTCGATGGCAACTTTCGAATTGACATCAAAGGCGAGAAATTCGTCCAACAAAGCATCCGAAATCTGGTCGGAAACCTTATCAGGATGGCCTTCTGAAACTGATTCGCTGGTGAAAAAATAACTCATAATCTGGATTAATTTAAATACATGAAATCCAACAGTCATTAACTGAAAGCCTTCAGGTATAATACGTTATACAAATAGAAGTTATGGAATAATTGATCGAAAAGCACTATGAAAAGACATTTTCGTTTTAGCATTTTTTTTCGTGGTTGCAATCAGTACAAATTTATCCACATAACCGGGTCAAATATACTAACTTTTTTCGGACAAAAAAGTCTTTATCTAAAAAAACTGATTACACTTTCCGTGTCAAATCCTGAAAAACATTTTCAAGGCTTTGCTGCTGTTCTTTCATGGTCAATAAAATGAGCTGGTTATCCACTGCAAACCGGAAGATTGCAGGACGTAAATCTGTACTGTCGTCTGATTCAACAAGGTATGTTGTTTGATTGAATGCCTCAATTTTCCGGAGTCCTGAAATTTTCCGGAATGCCTCCAGATCGGGAGTACGGTTAAACTCAATCCAAATGATTTGTTTTTGGGCAAACTGTCCGGCTTTTAGCTGATCGATTGAACCGTCTGCCACCAAAGTTCCTTTGTTAATGATGATGACCCTGTTGCAAATGGCTTCAACTTCCTGCATGATGTGAGTGGAAAGCATGACCGTTTTGTTCAAGCTGATTGTCCGGATCAGTTGCCTGATTTCTTCCAGTTGATTGGGATCCAAACCAGTAGTTGGCTCATCCAGGATCAGGACTGCCGGATCATGAATGAGCGCTTGCGCCAATCCGACCCGCTGACGGAGTCCTTTCGAAAGTGCACCTATTTTTTTGTGCTGTTCAGCTTTCAATCCGGTAAGTTCAATCATTTTCAGGACTTGTTCTTTTTTGTTCTGAAGATGATAAAAACCGGCTACCATCTCCAGGTATTCCCTGATATACAAATCGGTATAAAGCGGATTGTTTTCAGGTAAATAACCGATTTGTGACCGGATGGCCACATTTTTAGTCTCTATTGTTTCGCCATTAATTGTTACAGTCCCTCCGTCAGACGAAAGATAACCAGTAATAATTTTCATTAAAGTTGATTTTCCGGCGCCATTTGGCCCCAAAAAGCCTACTAGTTCACCTATTCCGATTTCAAACGAAACCTGATCGAGAGCCTTCTGGGTTCCGTAAAATTTGCTAACCTCTGATATTTTAATGGTCATCTCTAGCTGATTTTAGAATAGCAAAAGTAAAGATTTCCGCTGATTACTGTTCTTTTCTGTCATCAGAACAATTCTTCCAGGATTATAAAATGCGATAAAATTCCTGCTGAAAAGAATAAAGAAGTACTTCACGAGGTTTTTTTGTGTGTAAACCGTCTATTATGGACTTTAGGATTTCGTTTTTATTAACTTTAAATTAACTTTGCCAGCCATCAAAACATCGGGTTAATGAAGGATCAAAACTTTAACTACATAGAAGATTTGACAAAATACCAGCGGCAGAAAACATCGTTGGTACGAATTGGAGGAGTATTGCTTGGAGCTGAAAATCCGATCCGGATCCAATCCATGACCGATACTGATACCAGTGATACTGAAGCTACTGTTGAGCAGATCATTCGTATTATCAAGTGCGGTGGAGATATGGTTCGTGTCACTGTCCGCGGCATCAACGATGCGGAAAACCTTAAAAACATCAAACGCGAACTAATTGCCCGTGGATTCGAAAATCCACTGGTTGCCGACATTCATTTTAACCCAAATCTTGCCGAAATTGCAGCGAAATATGTATTTAAAATCCGGATTAATCCCGGAAATTTTTACGATAAACGCGCCATCTTTGAGCATCATCTCTATACCGACGAAGAATATAAAGCTGAACTTCAGAAAATAGAAGAACACTTTGTCCCCTTTCTGCAGCTTCTGAAAGAAACCAATACTGCACTCCGGATTGGAGCCAATCAGGGTTCATTATCCGACCGGATTATGAGCCGTTATGGTGATACTCCCTCCGGAATTGTTGAGTCGGTCATGGAATTTCTGCGTATCTGCAAAAAACAGGATTTTACCAACGTGGTCATTTCCATCAAATCGAGTAATACACGGACGATGGTTTACACTGTTCGCCTCCTGAATTTCAAGATGAGACTTGAAGAGATGGATTATCCGCTTCATCTGGGTGTAACCGAAGCCGGAGAAGGTGAAGATGGGCGCATCAAGTCAGCAGTCGGAATCGGAGCGCTTTTGGCCGATGGTATGGGCGATACCATTCGTATTTCGCTGACCGAAGCTCCTGAAAATGAAATTTCAGTAGCCCGAAAATTAATTGGCCACATCGAAACCTACAAAGGCCATAAACCGATCAAAGCCCCGCTTTTTGCACAAATAAATCCGTTTGAATACGAGCGGAGGTCCGTCAGACCAGTCCTGCGGATGGGCGATAAGTTCTTGCCTGTTGTGATGGCCGATCTTCGTGGCCGAACCCTTTCTGAAATCCTTCCGATGAGAGGGAAACAAATTCCGGAGTATTTCTTCAATAACAGCGAAGTCCTCGATCTGGAAGGAAATACCTATCCTGTTCTTACGCTTGAAGAATATCTGTTTGGCGGATCACACTGGGGACAAACTAAGTTTATCCGCACCAACAAAGAGGAATTTGACCATTTTATGAATGAAAATCCTGAAATAATCACCAAACTGAAGCAAACCCGTAAAACCATCCTGATCCTGGAAAGTTTTAACAAGAACCCGTTTGCCGAATTGCGTGCCTTTTTCATGACGCTTGAATCACACATCTGGAAAGTTCCTGTCGTTATTTTCAGAAAATACAACGAACGTTACCTCGAAAATCTCCAGATTAAAGCTGCAGCCGATCTTGGAGGTTTGCTGATTGATGGCTATGGCGATGGCTTGTGTATTACCAATGAATCGGAGCAGATTACGTTTACCGATTTGAAAGATTTGAGTTTCTCCATTCTTCAGGCAAGCCGGATGCGTTTAACCAAAACCGAATTTATTTCGTGTCCAGGATGTGGCCGTACCTTGTTTGACCTTCATGAAACGACCATCAAAATAAAAACTCATTTCAACCATCTGGATCACCTGAAGATTGGCGTAATGGGCTGCGTGGTTAATGGTCCGGGCGAAATGGGCGATGTAGATTATGGCTTTGTAGGTTCAGGTCCCGGAAATGTAACTTTGTATAAAGGCCAGAAGGTCATGAAAAGACACATTCCTTTTGAACTGGCCGTTGAAGAACTCGAAGCAATTATTCGCGAAAATGGCGACTGGAAAGACCGCGACGCCTAAGATGGCAGTCGCAGTTTCCAGTTTCAGTTTTCCTTAATCAGTGTTGAAATGGCGTAAAGTGGAATCACCTCAATATTTCCGTCTCTTGAAAAGTTTTCGAGCGATGAGCGAATTCCTCTCTTCAGATTCTTTTCCTTCATGAATAAACGCATACTCTGCATCTTTCCGCTGTACCCTGACTTAATTTCGACCGGAACAATTTCATCGCCTTGTCTGATCACATAATCAACCTCGGCATTGCTGGACCTTTCCATGCGATGCCAGTAGAACAGTTGTGGCTTATCAGTAATTGAAGATGCCTTAATCAGTTCAAGCCCGGCATAAATTTCGGCCAGACTTCCCTTATTAACCATGCCCATATCTTCTACAACCAGGTATTCGCGGATATTTAAACCCAAAATATGTTGGAAAATTCCCGTATCATAGAGTAAAACCTTAAACTTCTTCGAATCTATTTGGGCGCCCAGCGGAAATCCATTGGCCGAAGTATGATACACCGGAAAAGCCAAACCAGCCATGATCAGTAATTCAAGCGCTTCCTTGATTTGTGGCTGGCTGGCCTTAGCCATTACATTTGCATACACAAACTTGGCTCCAGCTTGCTCTACAATACTGGCAAATACCTCCCGGATGCGGCTTTCAGGCACACGCCTGCGGTACTTCGAAAAATCATCGCGAATCGAGAGAGCCAAATCGTCCAATATGTTCAGTCCATCGAGTAAACTCTTGTTTTCAACAACCTGGCGAACCACTTCGGGCATTCCACCTGTTAATTGAAACTTGCGGTAATAATCGGTCAGCATCTCATGAAAGACTGGATTCATCGGATTGTCGGGAGAGGCCTGGTTGATTAGCTCAACCAACTGATCCCGCTGGTGAGCCAACAGAAATTCCTGGAACGACAAGGGGTACATAAACATCGATCGGATGCGGCCGACTCCAAACGAAGGAAGTTCAGCCAAGGCAAATTCGAGCAACGATCCTGCAGCAATCACGTGCAATCCTGGCATATTCTCATAGAAAAACCGCAACGATTGAATAGCTCTCGGGCAAGCTTGAATTTCATCAAAAAACAGTAAAGTCTCACTTTCACGGATGGGCTTCCTGTAAAAGGCAGATAATTCCATACAAATGCGATCCGGATCAAGATTTTGGTTGAAAAAGCCTGCCACAACAGTATCCTTCTCAAAATTTACCTCCAAAAAATTCGGGAAAGTTCGCCCAAGTTCACGCACAATAAAGGTCTTTCCTACCTGACGGGCTCCTCGTAATAAAAGTACCTTTCTACTTGATGAATCCTTCCAGTTAAGCAGCTGGTTGAAAATACTCCGCCTCATAACAATGAGTTTAATTTACCTGAATTTATAATTACAACAAAATATCAAGGCAAATATATGTATAAAACAACAAAAAGTCAAGGCAAGTTTGAAACAAAAACAACAAAAAGTCAAGGCAAGTTTTCTGTTCAGGTTAAATTCAATGATAAAAAACTAGTAGCTGAAATGTGTAACTATCTCATTTATATTAAGTTTTAATTATTTTATTTTGACTTTATTGTTTTGCCTTGTCTTTAGAGGAAATTCTGAAAAACTTCTTCCACTTTTTGCCCCGGTTCGAGCCAGAAACCTTTTAATCCTGTGGC
>JAUXUF010000188.1 GCA_030684645.1 Bacteroidota bacterium
ATTTTGTAAGCGCCGATGGAATAAATAACGAAGGACTTTTTACTGCAAACCTTGAAGAAGGGCAGATCGCAAAAATAATCATGTCGCATGCAAAAGAAAATATTGTGCTGGTTGATTCAAGTAAATTCGACCGAAACGGAATCATCAATTTTTCCCAGCTTTCGAAAATTCACACATTGGTTACTGATAAGAATATTCCGCAAAACTACCTGAATCATCTTACTGAACTTGGAATTAAGGTTGTTATTGCCGAAAATTATACTGAAAAATGATTAGTTTTATATTTCTTGATTTTTTTTTGATAAAAAGGGAAGTCATCCGGAGATATGAATCTTCAGTTATTAAAGCCAAATATTCATCATCTCCGGATAACCTATATTCCTTCGATTATTACCAATGAGTGCAATGCAGCCGGATACTAAATTTCAACTCCTTCCATCGATTTTTCCAACTCATCGGCCTGCTTCAGGAATTGGTCAACGCTTAATTCCCTGAAATAAATAAGTCCATGGGTCGCTCTTACCAGCGGTTTGTCGTGCTGATAAAAGAAATTTTTTCCCAAGAGAAGCTGTATTTGTTTCAGTTGTTCAACCCACACGCGTTGGGTAAGATGACTGAATTTTCCATCGAGCTGGTAGCTGGGGAACGAAGCATTGACCTGACTCAGATAGCATTGCGAAAACGAGGAATCAAGTATGGAAAGGGCATTGATTGAAACCGGAGCAATCACCTCAACATCGGCCGGATGATAGCGGAACCAAACATTGCGGTAGCCAATTACCCGAAGTTTCGATAAATCTTCTTCCTTCTTCCATTCTTTCACAGCAGCAGCGATGGCTTTCAGTACTTTATAATGGGTATCAGGGCCACTTCCTTCGGGATCCATGGCCAAGCTGATTACGGTTGGTTTGTATTTCCTGAATTCTTCCAGGATAGGCAATACATCGCGTGTGTTATCAGGCTGTTCGGTAAAAGTATCGCCCTGGTAGAAACCAAGCCGGAGATGATGGACATTTTTGACCAAAACGCCGAAATGTGCCCATACTAATTCTTCTTCCATTTCGCGGATCATTCCTTTGAGTTTCTGAATCCGGGGTGGATTTTTGCTTCCGTCATAGCTGTTCCGTAAATCTTCCAGAATTTCGGTAATGGTCGAAATCAATTGTACCGCGTTCTTTACTTCCCAGATTTCAACGATAGCACGAACTACACGGTGACAAACTCCGCGACGTTTTTCGGCGTCATCGTTGGCTGCTACGCTATCCAGGTAATGGTAAATATCTTTGTCCCATTTGTTTTTATAGCCTTCCTCGAAAAAGTCAGGAAAATGGATCATCTCGATTTTACCGTTATTAATAAGAGAATGTGTTTCGTTAAGCAGATCAATAACATACTGGTTGATTACTGCTGTAAATCCTGAAGTCAGCACCGAAAAATGGAATACATTACTTGCATCGCGAAGCTGCCGGTTGGTATGTGGCATAATGCCCAGCATAATGTCGTCATGATGTGGCCCGGTATGATAAAATACCTGGTTCGACTCGTGTTGCATTCCCTTGTTAAATTTGGCAGTAATGGTGTCAATCACCGACTGTACGGTTCCTTCGTTCAGGTTCGGGATTAACCGGCAGTATTTGTCTGCCTTCAGGTCCTCCAAGGTTATTTTATGACCGAATTTATTAATCTTCGGGCAAAGGTCAATGATCGCATGTTCAGTTTTCTGATGTGTCCATTCGCCGGTTTGGTAATATTTATCAACGCTGTCGGTTAGTTTTACAGCTGCCCCGTTAGTCAGGTAAAACCGGCTGTTTGGAAGTTTGTGTAAACAACTGGCCGGATACTGGTTTGATTCTTCATTTTCGAGAGCATCCTTTATTACATCCGCTTTAGCTTCTCCGGCAGCAAAAATAATGGCCAGGACATCGGGGTTGAATGTGATGGTTTCCAGCCCGATGGTAATGACCAACCGGTTGCGCGAGACTTCGATACCACCAAGATCGCCTGCAGTAACAGCCTGTGTCTCGAAATTGGTTGCGGTGAGACGCGTTGTTGAAAAATGATCGGATCCCCTGGTATTGAATGCGATATGACCATCGGGGCCAATGCTGGCAAGAAAAAATCCGATGCCGCCTGCTTCCCGAATTTTATGCTCAAATTCCGAACACCAGTCGTCGATACTGAAAATTGAGCGTTGTTGCAGCCGTTCTAAAGGTGATTTGGCATCGCGATACCGAAGCGAAAGATCAATTCTCAGATTTGGGAATATCTCGTTGTATGATTTTCCATCTGCCAGCGGAATAAGATCGGAATTGATCAGCATTGCCTTTTTGGGGTCGAGGCCAAACCCGTTGAGGTAGTAATTCTCAACGTAATTGTAAAAACTGTTGTGTTGTTTCGACGAAATCGGGTAAAACTCATCCATCTGAACAAACTGAAGTCCGTGTAGGTCGGGCTTTTTTACTCCTGAAAGTCCGTAAGCACACAGAAGGTTCTGCCCATTTTTGTTATCCCAGTTTTCAAGAAAAAAATGAGTGTATTTCATGAAATATTCTGAAGTTTTTCCGGTAGGAAGGCTAATTACCCCGTTGGGATTTTGGGCTACCCATTCCAGAAACCGAAGGGAAGCAAGCATTCCGAGCTTGGGGAAATTTCCGACGGTGATGTAAGGCATTCTGGTGGTAACCTGGTCGATCCCTGCCTGTTGCAGGAAAATCTTTTCGACCGGACTGAATTGATTGGTTTTCATCGTGAAGTATTTGAAAGTTTAATTTTTATCGAGAATATGCTCAAGCAATAATGCTGCAATACCTTGTATTCCGGCCTGACTGCCCAGTTCTGAAGTTTTAATTTCAATTTCGTTCCCCAATTCGGGATTGCAGAAAATCTGAATCGATTGCTGAATGGGAGGAAGAATAAACGGATTCGCTTCCGACATACGTCCACCCAGAATAATTAATTCCGGATTGAAAATCTGGATGAGATAGGCAAACCCTTTGCCAAGCCAGTGACCGACATTGGCCAGAATAGAGATTGAATACTGATCGCCCAGTGTTGCTGCCTGAACGACTGTCCGGATCTCGATATTCTCCAGATCCTCACCGACAAGTTGACCAAGAAACGAAGAACGACCGGACTTCATACCTTCCTTTGCCAGGCGTGAAATGGCAATTCCGGAAGCGATGGTTTCGAGACAGCCTTGCTTGCCGCATTTGCATAATATCCCGTTGTCAATCATTGGTATGTGGCCAAATTCACCGGCAAATCCATCGCGGCCTCTGTACAATTTCCCATTGACTATGATTCCCAAACCAATCCCCCAATCGAGGTGAATGGCCAGCACATTTCGTTTCGAGTAGGCTAATCCAAATCGAAGTTCGGCAAAGGCCCGGGTTTTGGCATCATTTTCAATGAGTACCTCCAATCCGAATTTTTGACTGAATACCTCAGCAACGGGCCGGTCAGAAACCATATAAGTTTTATTGATCCCCGTTTTAGAATCTACTATTCCGGGCATTTCAATGCCAATACCCAAAATTTTATCTTTTGGAATCTGCATTTCCCGGATCATCTTTTCGGTGAATTCAACAATTGAGCCGATGATCGCAGTTCCGTGCGAAATAGTTAAGGGAAGGATCTGGTCATCGGTAATTTTCTGGTTTCTGGCATTAAAAATGGATACGGAAGTTTGGTAAATGTTGATGGAAATACCTACAATATAAAAGGCATCTTCTTTATTGCCATAAAGGTTTGGTCGTCGTCCTCCGCTGGAATTGCCTTGCCCGAGTTCTTCGATGAGCCCTTCACTCTTCAGTTCGTTGAGCAGGCTGATAATTTTTGGAGTACTTAGTTTGACGTATTTCCCAAGATCGGTGTTGGCCATGCTTCCATACAGAAACAAATGCTTGATTATCTTTCGTTTTTGAAAATTATTTTTTAGCTCGACAACATTCATGTCACTATCTTCCAGATAATTTACCGGAGAAAAAGTCATTGGATAAAGTTTTGTCTCGGTTATAAACGATACAAATGTATTTTATTTATTTTACAAAACATCATATACTTTTACTAAATATTTAAAAAGTATGTGAAATTGTCGAAAAACATTTGGAAGGGAAAAGTGACAGATAGGAAAAAATCCAACCTGATTTGAAGCTGGAACAGAAAGCGAATTTCACTTGGGAGAGGTGAAGTTTTGAAGCTTGAAATTTTCGTAAAAAATGAAAAGCGGTGTGTAGCCACCGCTTTTCACTAAACAAACAACTAAAATTACCTTACTAACTTTGCTTTTTACCAAAAACCAATCAACCCAAAAAAGTTTATAACAAATTTAATTCGCAAAGTCTATTGAAAATACGTTAGGCCTATCCTGATGGTTTCAATAGTTTACAAAAATTAACATTTATTAGCAGTGTGATTTTTTGAATTTCTGTTCCGATTATGAGTATTTGGTTGGTCAATAGACTGGTTAATTGAATGATACCTGAAACAAATCTTCCTTCCCATTTGGCGGCAAGAATAATGAGATTCGTAAATAATTTCAGTATTAAATCAATTAATTCAGGGGCACCGGTCTTTTGAAGCATGCCTTGTGGAAAAACAACAATGAATTCAATCAACTTTTGATCGCAAATAATCTCACCTATCGATCAAAAATGCCAGATGATTTTTTCTCACTAAAACCATTTCCTCCGTTTGAAATAGATAATCAATGAAAGGGTGATGATTACTAACAGAATCCAGAAATACAGGTAGCCATATTTAAAGTGCAATTCCGGAAGGTTGTCGAAGTTCATGCCATAAACCCCGGCAATAAAAGTGAGCGGGATAAAAAAGGCTGAAAAAATGGTCAGTACCTTCATAATTTCATTAGCATTACTGTCCAGGCTGGCATGATAAATATTCATCTGGTCGTTCAGCATGGTCTGATAAATTTCGATAGTCTCCGTAGCCTGCACAATCAGATCCTTCAGGTCACTAAAGTATTTCAGGTTGTCGTCAGTAATGAATCTCGATTCATTTTCGACCATACGAAGAACAATTTCTTTAACTGGCCTGATGTTCTTCCGCAGAAAATTGATTTCGGTTTTATGCTTGTATATTTCCTGCATCAGGCCCTTTTGTTTGGGAACAAAAATCCGGGCTTCGGTTTTTTCAATGATATCGCCCAATCGTTCAATGTTGATCAGGTAATTGTCAACAATGGTGTCCAAAATGACATAGCTCAGGTAATCAGCCCCTTTTCTCCGGATTCTTCCGGTACGTTTCCTGATTCGCTCACGGATTGAGTCAAAATAATGACCTTCCCGTTCCTGAAGCGTAATGAGGTAGGATTCATTGAGAATCAGGGAGATTTGCTCGGAGTTGAGTTTGTGATCCTTCTCATCATAATCCAGCATTTTCAAGATCACGACCATTAATTTATCTGTCTCGGTAATCTTTGGGCGTTGCCCTGTATCCAGCATATCTTCGAGCAGAAGACCATGAATTTCAAATAGATCACCCAATTTTTGTATGATTTCAGCATCGTGAAGACCGTAGATGCTTATCCAGCTAACCGTATTCTCCGAAATATAGGGAAGACAATCTTCCAACAATTCCGGCTCATTTTCGATTAGTTGGTCGCTTGTGAAATTGATTAGCCGAATCAGTGGGGTTTCAATTTTTTTGGTGCCCAGGTGTATTAGTGATCCTGGTATTTTTCCTGAAACCTCTTTTCGATCGTTTAGAAATCTTGCCATGAATGGAATTTTGATGAGTGAAGTTAGGATTATTCAGGATTCAATGTAGTTTGTATCGATTCATGCCGGTTTTCAATTCAAATCAGCATCAGGTTTATCCTTTTTGCTGCTGTATCGGTCAGGAACAAACGTCTGACTGGAAATAGGTGGTCTGATGTATGCCGGAAATTCTATTCGCGGCGGTAAAACGATTGGTACAGAGGGGACAGTCTCATACGGAATCAGGCTTAGAAGGTGATTGATACAGTTTAGGCGGGCCAGCTTTTTGTTATCGGCAGGTACCACAAACCAGGGAGACTGCTTTATGTCAGTATATTTGAACATTTCGTCCTTGGCTTTGGAGTATTCCACCCATTTTTCACGAGATAATACGTCCATCGGGCTAAGTTTCCAGGTTTTTGTCGGATCATTTAACCGGTACTGAAACCGATTTTCCTGTTCTTCGTCAGAAACCGAAAACCAGTATTTGATCAGAATGATTTCCGAACGGATGAGCATCTGTTCAAATTCGGGGCAACTCCTGAAGAATTCCTGGTATTGTTCTTCGGTACAAAAACCCATCACGTGTTCTACTCCTGCCCGGTTATACCAGCTCCGGTCGAATAAAACGATCTCGCCACCGAACGGCAGGTGCTTTACATACCGCTGAAAATACCACTCCGACTTTTCTTTTTCAGTTGGAGTGCCGAGGGCTGCTATCCGGCAAATGCGCGGATTGAGCGGCCCGGATATTCGTTTGATCACTCCGCCTTTCCCTGCAGCATCGCGGCCTTCAAACAAAACGACTACCTTCAATTGCTTGTATTTCACCCACTCCTGAAGTTTGATCAGCTCGATATCCAGCTTCCGGATTTCTTTATTATATCTTTTTTTACTAATCGACCGATGATCTTTCTTCTCAGATTCAACATGTTTATGGTCTTTCCCATCATGTTTGGAGTGTTTTTTTTCTGAACCTTTACTCATGGCGGCAACTTTTTTGAGAACGGAATAAATGAGTTCGAAAATTACGAAACATCCGGCAGTAAATCAACTGCTATAACCAGGGTTACGGATTCCATCTTTACTAAAAGAGATGGAATCCCTGAAACAAAGATTTTTTGATTTATATATCGGTGTGCTGCACCTTTCTTCAAGCTTATTAACCAGATTTCTACAAAGATTCCGAAGCTCTGCTGCTTTTAGTTAGTTGAATAGGAAAGCGAATTATTGCATGAACTCATTCATGTATTAAAGTTCAGAATTTCTATGGCCAGCACCCTTCCCCCGGATGATGAGCTTGTCGAATCATGGGGAAGGGTTGGGGATGGGGCTTTTATTGCTTACATTTGCGTCCAAACTTTTTTTGATTTTGGAGCGGAAGGATTTTAGAAATTTGTTCAGGAAGCACGATCTGATCAGCAAATTGTGCCATTTATTGAATACCCCGGGTGAAAAGGTTCACCTGAAGGGGCTTGTTGGCTCATCGAGAAGCATTCTCACTTGTTTACTATCCGAAGAAATACAAAAAACATTCGTTATTTGCTTGAACGACAAGGAGGAAGCGGCATATTTTTACGATGACCTGAACATTCTGGCGTCTGATGTTCCAGTGCTGTTTTTCCCTTCGTCGTACAAACGGTCGGTGCATTATGAAACCATCGAACAGGAAAATATCATCCTGCGTACCGATGTACTCAATCAACTGAAAGAAGAGAATCAGCTGCTCATCGTCACTTATCCTGAAGCTTTGGTTGAAAAAGTGATTTCGGGTGAAGGACTTGCAGCACATACGTTTCAGGTTTCGAGAGGCGATAAACTTTCCATCGAGTTTGTAAACGAAGTGCTGTTTGAATATGGTTTTGAACGGGTTGAGTTTGTTTATGAGCCCGGTCAGTATTCCATTCGCGGAGGTATTGTCGATGTATATTCGTTTTCGAGTGAAGATCCATACCGCATCGACTTTTTTGGCGATGAAGTAGATACCATTCGAAGTTTCAATCTCGACAATCAGATTTCAAAGGAAACGCTGACCCGGATCAGCATCATCCCCAACATCCAGCGAGATTTGAAAGACGAAGAACGCATCAGTTTTCTCGATTTTATTCCGGCCAGTGCACTGCTGTTCCTGAACGATATTCAACTGATTGCCGATCAGATGGAGCACAATTTCAGGCAAACGATTGAAAAGGCCGAAAATGAAGAGGAGCGGAAAATCTGGTTTTCGAAATTGCTTTCAGGAAAAGCTTTTTCCGAAGAAATTAAGCGATTTGCCTGTGCCGAATTCGGACAAAAATCCTTTTTCAAAAAGTCAAAAATTTCCATTTTTCAGACCAGCCACCAACCTGTTTTTAAGAAGAATTTTGATCTGCTGGCTAAAAACCTGATGAATCATCAGGCTGACGGTTTTGTCAATTATATTCTTTCAACCAATGTTTCGCAAACTGATAGGCTGAAAGCAATCTTTGACGACAAAGGCATGAACGTTAATTTTCGGCCGGTGAGTTTTACTTTGCATGAAGGGTTTATCGATCACGACCGGAAGATTTGCTGCTACACCGACCACCAGATTTTTGAACGTTACCACCGCTTCGAAATTAAAACGCGCAAAGCCGAGCGCGACAGCATCACGTTTAAAGAATTGAACAAGCTGCATCAGGGCGATTGGGTAGTGCATGTCGATCATGGAATCGGGAAATTTGCCGGGCTGGTAAAAACTGAGGTTGACGGTAAACTTCAGGAAGCCATTCGCCTGACCTACCGCGACAATGATGTGTTGCTGGTGAGCATTCACAACCTTCACCGCATTTCGAAATACAAAGGCAAAGACGGCACCGAACCGAACATCAGCAAACTGGGGAGCGGCGCCTGGCAAAAGCTGAAAGACCGCACCAAGCTGAAGGTAAAAGACATTGCCAAAGAGCTGATCGAGTTGTACGCACAAAGGTTACAGGAACGCGGTTTTGCTTTTTCTCCTGATTCTTACCTTCAGACTGAACTCGAAGCTTCGTTTATTTACGAAGACACGCCCGACCAGGTGAAATCGACCATTGACGTGAAGGAAGACATGGAAAAGGAAATCCCGATGGACCGGCTGGTATGCGGCGATGTGGGTTTTGGGAAAACCGAAATTGCCATCCGTGCTGCTTTTAAAGCTGTGGCCGACAGTAAACAGGTGGCCGTGCTGGTTCCGACAACCCTTCTGGCGCTTCAGCATTTCAAAACGTTTACCGATCGGCTCAGTGATTTTCCGGCGAGGGTTGAATACATCAGCCGATTGCGCAAACCAGCCGATGTGAAACAGGTTTTGGACGATACCAAAGCCGGAAAGGTGGACATCCTGATTGGCACGCACAAGCTGGTTGGCAAACAAGTGATTTTTAAAGACCTGGGGTTGCTGATTGTGGACGAGGAACAGAAATTTGGCGTTTCGGTGAAGGAAAAGCTGAAACAGATGAAAGTGAACGTGGATACGCTCACGCTGACAGCCACACCGATTCCGCGCACCTTGCAGTTTTCGATGATGGGCGCCCGCGACTTGTCGATCATCCAGACTCCGCCGCCCAACCGATACCCGATAGCTACCGAATTGCACGGTTTTAACGAAGATATTATCCGCGAGGCCATTCAATACGAGATGGCGCGAGAAGGACAGGTATTTTTTATCCACAACCGGGTTGCGAATATTTACGAGGTGGAAGCCGTGATCAAAAAGATTGTACCGGGTGTTCGCACAGTGGTTGGACATGGTCAGATGGAGGGCGAGAAACTTGAAAAACTGATGATGGATTTTATCAACGGCGAATTCGATGTGCTGGTTGCCACGACCATTATCGAATCGGGGCTAGACATTCCGAATGCCAACACGATCATCATCAATCATGCGGAGAATTTTGGATTAAGCGATTTGCACCAGTTGCGCGGAAGGGTTGGCCGATCGAACAAAAAAGCGTTCTGCTACCTGCTGGCGCCGCCACTTTCGACGGTCACTACCGAAGCGCGCCGACGGTTGCGGGCAATCGAGGAGTTTTCGGAACTGGGAAGCGGGTTCAACATTGCCATGCAGGATTTAGATATCCGTGGCGCCGGAAACCTTTTGGGCGCCGAACAGAGTGGGTTCATTGCTGATATCGGTTTTGAAACGTACCACCGAATCCTGAACGAAGCCATTCAGGAGTTGAAACAAACCGATTTTAAAGAGTTGTTCAAAGACGAAAAAGGCGATTCGTCGCGGGCATTCCTGAACGTGAAATTTGGAAGTGACTGTCAGATTGATACCGATTTACAAATCCTGTTTCCGGATAAATATATTCAGAGTACTTCGGAACGAATGCTGCTTTACCGCGAGCTCGACAACCTCGAAAGCGAAGAAGCTTTGGTTCAGTTCGAAGCCGGACTGGCCGACCGTTTTGGCAAATTACCTCCGGAAAGCCTTGAACTGATTGAAGTGGTGCGCCTGCGTTGGGCGGCTATTCAGCTTGGAATGGAAAAGATCATTCTGAAGCATCAAAAGATGGTTTGCCACTTTATTTCCGATCCGCAATCGGCGTATTATCAATCGCCGGTATTTGGCAAAGTGCTGCATTACGTGCAAGCCCATCCCCAAACCTGCCGCATGAAAGAAGGCAACAACCGGCTTTCTCTCACCTTTGAAAAGGTAAAAAGTGTAAAGCGGGCGAAGGAGATTTTGGATGGAGTGGGAGAGGAATAAGTGAATTAGATTTCGATTTTAATCCCGTATTTAATGATCTGATCTACGATTGGTACCCGAAAATCAAACTCTTCTTTCGAAAAAGCATGAGGTTCAATAATCGTTTCCTCGCCTTTCCGGATAACCATTAATTTGACTTCGGTTTCAAAAGTATGACTGGTAGTGCTGTTTAACACGATAGCTAAATCGATATCGCTATTATCGTGCTGAATACCTTTGGCAAAAGACCCGAATAACCATGCTTCCGAGAATCCCAAATCAGAATTCCGAACGCGCTGCAAATATCCTTTGCTTATCCTTAAAGCTTCGCTTTTATCCATAACCGGCAATCTTATATTCAGGTTTGATACAGATCAATCATGGCTTTGAAATCCTTTTCAGAACTTTCGATCCAATGCTTTACAATTCGTTCTTTATCAAATTCATTGTTCATAGAATCTTGATCTACTTCTTCATTGAAACAAAGGTATCAAATTTTTTACTTTAAACCCATCACCAAACCTGCCGCATGAAAGAAGGTAACAACCGGCTATCGCTGACCTTCGAAAAAGTAAAAAGTATAAAAAAGGCAAAAAAGGTGCTGGATGGAGTGAGAGAGTGAGGGAGGAATAGATGAATCTAGTCATTCACGTTTTTGATCGATTTTATAATCAATTTTTGGCCTTTCTTTTGTCGTCGTTCCCTGATGCATTAATTCCCGTATTGCTTGAAATACAAGCGCAAATTGTTTGTCATACCTGGATTCCAGGTCAAACAGCTTCTTTTCTAACTCTTTATTAGCAGATAAAATCTCTCTTAATTTTACAAATGCCCTTACGATTAATACACTGGTCTGGATTGCAGCTGGTGTATTCAATACGCTGGCCAGCATGATTGTATCATGTTCTGTAAATGCGTAAGGATTTGTACTGGAAAATTTGAGTTTTTCAAGGTGGTCGCGATTTGCGATAACCTCTGCTTTTTCTTCATCGGATAGTTGAAACATAAAGTCATCAGGGAAACGGTCCTTATTACGTTTTACCTGTTCATTCAATCGACTTGTTTTAAGGCCATAGATGTCCGCTAAATCAGTATCAAGCATTACTTTCCTTTTGTTAAATCCTATTTCCAAATCCTTACAAATGTTGTGCTTAACCCTGTCAGGTTTTCGAAACCTGACAGGGTTGGGAAATGACTATCTGAATCCAAAGATAAATGGGAAAAGGAAAGTCACCACAATGGCCCAAATTCCATAGATGGGCAAAAATCGGGCAATCACATTTTCGACTTCCAACAAATTACTTTTATGGGTTGCAGCTTTGAAAATACGAATGGTAACCAAAATCAGGTTGGTTAATATCAGCAGGTTGGCGCCAAGAACAGCCAGGCGATTTGGAGTGATGCCCCACTCCGAAATGCGGAACAGTATGGCCGAAACTGCAATCCCGTTTACAAGGATGGTAACTACCGATAAAGCCAGAAGCACCAAAATGCTTGCCCTGTTCTTAATTTCCCTGGAAGTTTCGGCAACCGAGAACAGGATCAATGCCATCACACCGATCAAAAGAAAATTGAATGTCATTAAAAAATCACGGTCGTTATAAGGGTCTTTTCCGGAGAAAAGAATAGCAAACAAAAAGAAAACAAGGGTGATTAAAACGAGCGGTGTAAATAACCTGGCGATGATCGGCGAAATTTTACTGACCAACTGGGGATTGGTTTGTGTCAGGTAAGTTCCGACGATTGGTGCGGCAGCAAGTCCGAAAACAGCTACATATTCACGGTAAATCCTTGAGATGTCCGATCCGATGAGTGAAAATAAACCGATGGAGATTCCTGTCAGAATTGCACCTGCAATCAGAATAATCGCAATCATAACAGCCAGGTCGCCGTTGTAGCGCAGGAAGTTGATTCTTTTTTGCGGGGCGATCAGGTTTTCGCCTACGAAAGATGATCCCAGAACGAGCCAGAGCAAAACCAACAAATGGATGCATGACAAAATTAAGGTGTCAGTCTTTTGATTACCAGGTAAAAGGTTGATGAAGATCAGACCGGACGTCATTATCAAAGCAGTGACTATAATTCGTCGTAGTTTGAGTTGGTTCTTCAAGATAAACCAGGTAGTTAGGACGGGCAGGAAGATGAATCCCAGGTTTCTCATGTAAAAATGCTCAGGATCGAAATTGAGAAATGCCGGCAGTTTGGCAATAACTCCCGCCAGAAGCGAACCAAGAATAATAAAAACCAGTTCGCGGCGAGTTCCCCACGAAATTTCCTGGCTTTCGTAATTCAATCGTTCGTTCCAGAAGTTGGCCAGTTGATTATCGGTCAGCTCAGGATAAAGTTGATTGAATTCAAGTTTAAAACGCTGTTTATTTTCCCGGTACAGCCTTTCGAGCTCCTTCGGATTGTCTAAATTTTTCAGAATTTCGTCTTTCATTATGAATAGTCAAGCAGATATGATTCGGGTTTTTGTTATTCTCCATGCGTTTCCAGAAGATCTTTTTTCTTCAGGAAATGACTGATGATAAAGAGAATCCCTACAACAACAAACGGAAAGGTAATCATTAGGACAACTCCAAGACTGGCACCAACAGTGAAATGGTTTCGGGTATGATTGAGCTGAAAGACAAGCGGGCTCGTTACCAGACCAATCAGGGTAAAAATAATACCCCCGATAAATTCCCATTTCCAGGCAACAATAAGGAAGGCGAGCAAAATAAAAGAGGGAATGAGATGCATGATAAATGCGCCAAGTTGTTGCCAGATGGTGAAACCAGGTGCAAAAGCATCGAGAGCGAACATACTTACAAAGAGAATAGCCAGGATACAAATTATCCGTGGTAACCAGTGAAATAATTTGATCGATGTTTTCATTCTAAACTTCATTTGATTTTGCCCTACTCTGTTGGCTTTTCGGAAACGCCCCGTTTTTTATAGTGGGCCCTGATCTCCACCTGATGATTTGTTTCCAATTATCTTGAAAAATCAAATCAAATCAAATCGAATTTTTAGTGGCATTACGTTTTCATAGCCTGTATGGTTGTATTTAAACAACTGTTCCTTTTTGTAATGCTTCCGGACCTGCCAAGGTCATCGATTCGCTGAATCCGAAAGTCTATTCTGTTTTGCCTTCAGCCAGCGGTTATAGTCTTGATTTAATAATAGTATATTTCCCTTTTGGAATCCAATCGGTTTTTATTTCCTGATTTCCAGTACATTTTGGTCCAGTTACCTTGTTTGTCATAGTTGTATATGATCTCCTGAATTTGATCCTTTCCGTATTCCTGTAATTCAACCAAAAAGTCAATGCCATAATTGATGACCATTCCATTGTCATTGTATGAATAAGAAATTGCTGTTTTGAACCCGGAAGCCATATCAACACGTTCAATCCGTATTAATTTCCCTAAAGAATCGTAGAACAGGTGGCATTTTTCTACATCGCCAGGTTTCCCATTTTCATTGATCACATGGCGTGTAAAAGAAATGAGCCGATTTTCCTTGTATTCGGCATTTTGTTCAATCTGGAACAACTCTCTGGAACATGCTTTCGCATCAAAAGCCCAAAAATTCACTTTCTCAATCTGCCCTGCTGAATTAATAAAGTTTTCGTATTCGATGTAGTCTCCCTGGTGTCCATTCGTATTATCCGACATAATTTCCCGTTTTATAATCCGGTTTCCGATGGTGTCATGCTGGTACAAATAATCTGCTTTAATTCTTCCCTGAATGGAATTTGTCCGTTGTATCAGGTTCGATTTTTCGTCAAACAGGTAAGTGCATTTCCAACCAGAATAGGTTCGTGGCCGGTAAATCCCTTTAAATATCAGGAAATAATTGACTTCCCTTCCATATTTTTTTTCCACAACTTTCGCAACATGGCCTTTGAAATCCTGAACATTCGGGAACAATTGTCCGAAGGTGATACAGGGTAGCAAGATTAGAATGTATGTAGCAAATCTCTTCATTGTTGTAAAGTGGCTTGAAATAGCCGATTCCAAAGATAAAGTTTTGCCGGGAATTTCAGGTTCAATTTTTTTTGTCCATTTTATCCAGCTTAACCCGGAGAAATATCCTTTCATCTGGTTGTCCATCGCTTTTAACGGTTGGCGTTCCAATCAGTGAAACCTTGCATTTGTACGAACTGTTTTCCCTGTTTTACCGTTCTATTTCAGTTTTCAACGAATAAAGGGGGAAATATGCATTTGTGCAACATTCATATTTTGGCCTTCAAGTCAGCTTCTATTTTCTGGTAAAACCGTTGGACCTGGTTCAGTTTCCTTCGGACCGAAAAATTATCAGTTCCGCTAAGCATGATGTTCAGGCCGGTTTCAGCAGTCGTAGTTGAACTTTGAACAGTTATTCTTTCAAAAAGAAAATCGTTGCGGCAATCAGCCCGGCGGCAACAACAATCCATCGTAACAATTCAGGCTTTATTTTCCCAGCCAGTCTTCCACCGATCAGCCCTCCTGAAATGGAGCCAAACACCATCACGAAAGCTACCATCCAATCTACTTTTCCGGAGAAGGCAAAATAAATCGCAGCCGCCAGATTGATGGCGAATGCAAGGGCTTGTTTCAGAAAATTGAGGCGGGTCATCGAATCGTCGGTTACGTAACCCAGAATAGCCATCAGGATAACGCCCATTCCGGCGCCGAAATAGCCGCCATAAACGGCGGCCATAAAAACCAGTGACAGCATGATCAATGGATTGTGGTGTTCGGAATGTGCATGTCCGATGCGTGCAACCACCCGGTTTTTGATCTGTACCTGAGCCGCCAGAAGAAGGGTTGCCACTAAAATCAGGTAAGGAATGAGGCTTCGGAAAGCGCTTTCGCTGGTATTTAAAATGAGCAGTCCGCCAGCAACACCGCCAACAATGGCGACAGGAAGCAGTTTCATCAATCGTTGGTATTGAGAAGCAAATTCGTTTCGCTGCGCCCACATACCACCAATGGTTCCAGGAACGAGGGCAACGGTGTTGGTTACATTGGCCGCAACCGGTGGAATGCCAAGTGCCAGCAGGACCGGAAAAGTAACCAGCGTGCCACCACCGGCCATGGCATTGATAAAGCCAGCCGCAACGGCTGCCAGGAAAATGAGAATCTCGTTGAATATAGACATAGCGGTTTTTTACAAGTAGCTGCAAAGATGAAAAAAGCAGGGGAGAATGACAAAAACTATGGTTATGTATAACGATGAGGCTTGTTATCAGAAAAATTTTGATTCAGGAGACCTGAATATCTGATATTTATGTGAAAAGTATTTCGTAAATTTATATCAATCCTGATTTATTAGGTTATGAAGGGAAAATATCTTTTTCAGAAAATAATGGCATGGATAGAACGATTGAATAACTATCCCGGATGTGACCGAAAAGAACTCAGTGTCAGGGTACAGTTATGGGTAGGTTCTGCTTATGCCCTGCTTCATGTCGTGCTTTTGACAATTGCTTTCCTGATTTTTGCACCTGAAGCGCTGAAAGTTCTTATCAGATACGGATATTTTCTTTTAATAACCATGACAACGTATTTGATACTAACTCCACGGTTACGAAAAAATTACAAATTGGTGAACGCTATTCATCTGACTATTTTATCTGTGGGTACATTGATAACTATTTTATACTTAGGTGGCATTGCCACTTCGGGAGGACTGATTGTTGCTTGTCTGGCATTTGTGCTTTGTTCGGTTCCATTTCAGGATTCAAAGATTACGCTTCTGCTTTTTCTCATCTTTACTTTTATTGCGATCGTATCCGGCCTTTTCAGCTCCTACTTTTCAGCACCAGCCTCACTAACGCCAAAGATTAATTCCATCCTGTTCATGGTAAACACCTTATCGATGTCTGGAGTTTCTCTCTTTCTGATACTTAGCTTTATTGCACAGCAACGCAAGCTTGAAAGCCTGGAATCGGAAAAACTAAAAGAGCTGAACGAAGCCAAAAACAGGCTATTCACCAACATTACCCACGAATTCCGTACTCCCTTAACCATCATTCAGGGTATGAATAATCTGATTAAAACCAACCCGGAGGAATGGATCGGAAAAGGTACGGTAAAGATTGAGAGTCAGACCCGGAATTTGCTGGCTTTGGTGAACCAAATGCTTGATCTTTCGAAATTGGAGGCAGGCGCCATGCCGGTTCATAGTTTTCAATCTGATATAATCAATTACCTGAAATATCTGTCCGATTCGTTTATCTCAATGGCCCAAAGAAAGGACATCCAATTGAATTTTTTGCCTGACAACAGGCATTTCGTCATGGATTTTGATCAGGAAAAAATCATGTATATTGTTTCAAACCTGCTGTCGAACGCGTTAAAATATACGCCTTGCAATGGAACGGTGGAATTGTATGCCGGTCAGATGAAAAAACAAAATGAATTTATCATCAAAGTGAGCGACAACGGGCCGGGAATCCCGCCGGAACATTTGCCATTCGTTTTCGACCGTTTTTTTCGGGTCGAAGAGGATCAGGGAACACAGGAAGGTGGTTCAGGGCTTGGGCTGGCGCTGGTTAAAGAATTGGTGAAACTACTTGGAGGTTCGGTCCGTGTGATCAGTTCCATGGAATCAGGAACTACCTTTATCGTCAGTTTGCCTGTGACAAATAATGCCCCGGAAAAGGAAATCATACCGAATGAAGCTGTATCTCCGGCAGATTTCAGATCTGCTTCTTTTCCGGCGGATGATCAACAGAGCTATTCCGAAAATGAGAATTCCAACGGTGACCTGCCCATTTTACTGGTTGTTGAAGACAGTCATGACCTGAAACTTTATTTAAAAGCGCTGCTTGAAAAGCAGTATCAACTGGAATTTGCATCCAACGGAAAAACCGGGCTTCAAAAGGCATTTGATCATATTCCTGATATTATTGTGAGTGATGTAATGATGCCCGTGCTGGATGGAATTTCGATGCTGGATATTTTGAAAAATGATATCCGGACCAGTCATATTCCGGTGGTCATGCTGACGGCCAAAGCTGATGTTGATTCGCGGCTGATCGGTTTGGATAAAGGAGCTGATGATTATCTTGCAAAACCATTTAACGAGAATGAATTGCTCATCCGGTTGAGAAAACTGATCGAATTACGCCGTGTATTACATGAGCGTTATGCCGCCGGGGAGCAGGTAATTCCAGACAAAGACCTGCCGGAAAACCTGGAGGACTCATTTATACAAAAAATCAGGTCGGTCATGGAGGAGAATCTGGGTGACGACAACTTTGATGTCCATCAGCTTAGCCGGACACTTGGAATGAGCCGATCACAACTGTACCGCAAATTCAAATCACTCACCAATAAATCGGTTATCGATTACTTCTGGACTTTACGATTATACAAAGCCAAAAACCTGCTGCAAACAACAGCCTTGAACGTTTCAGAAGTAGCCTGGGCCGTTGGTTTTAAAAATCTCTCCCATTTTAGCCGGGCTTTTAAAGATCAGTTCGGAATGAACCCAAGCGCTGTCGGGAAATAAACTCCTCCCGTTTTCCTCAATGAGACACCTAATTTAAATCTCATAAAGTGGACTAAAATGGCATGTTCTTCTGAATAGATTTTTTATTTTTCAAGAATAGTTTAATCCAATCAGTTATGGCAAATACTTATACACAAATTCACATTCAAGCAGTATTTTCAGTTCAGGATCGGAGTTGTATCATCAGAAAAGCATGGAAAAATGAATTGTTTCAATACATCACTGGCATCGTTCAAAATCATGGTCATAAAGTTTTGGCGATAAATGGGATGCCAGATCATCTCCATGTATTTTTTGGGATGAGACCTACCCAATCCTTGTCTGACCTAATACAGGACGTTAAGGGAGATTCATCAAAATGGATTAACAAAAAGGGATTCATAGCTGGACGATTTTCCTGGCAGGAAGGTTTTGGGGGATTTTCATATAGCAAATCACATGTTGATAATGTTATTGATTACATAAAAGATCAGGAAATTCATCATCACAGAAAATCGTTTATAGAAGAATACCTTGAATTTCTTGAAAAATTTGAGGTCCCTTATGATGAAAGATATATTTTCAAACCAGTGGAATATACTGAAGAAGATTGAATTGTGCCTGTAGGCACATGATATGGGTAGAATACAATAAATGCGGGTATGTTATCCCGTCCCAGCCGGGACGGAATTGTTCCAGCTTTAATATGCCGCTACCCACATAAAATCCCTAACGGGATTTTTATTGTGAATAAACATCAAAATAGAACCGAAATTAATTTCGTGACACACATTTTCAAAATTCAACCCTGTAAAATCAGGCCTTCCAGAGGCATTTTTTGAAAAGTGCGGAAAACAGGACTTCCTCCTTTTTGATCTGGAGACTTTCGGCAAAATTTTGAGACAACGGACACAAAAATCGTCAATTAACCTCTTTTTTAAACTGAAATTTAGTGCAAATCTAAAGGCAGTAACTTTGTAACTGCCTAAAATTGAGATTTCAGGTAAATAATTTGGGATGCTGGGAAAAAGCAGTTCAGGAACATGACTTTAAATTTGTTCAGGTATAAATTCAAAAACGATGAACAATTTAAAACCGAAAGTCATGAAAACAATTTTAAAAGTAACCTTGGTATTTGCCCTGGCCGCATTTGCAAACACCTTATTTGCTTCAGGAAACCTAAAGGTTAATATTCTTCCTGTATCTTCTGAAAAGGCTGTTTTGGCAGTTTCAACACTTTACAACAGCAATTTTAAAATTTCTATTGCTGATGCTAAAGGAATGATTGTGTATGCCAATGAAAAAACCGGGCCGGCCAAAGATTACCTTGAAGAATTCAATTGTGCTGTTTTAAAGGACGGGAATTATAAACTAAAAGTGGTTTGTGATGATTTAACTTCAGAACGCCCGTTTAGTAAATCTGAAGAAGGGATTAAGGTTGGAAAAGAAAAAACGATCATAAAACCTTTTTTCGGATATAAGGATGGAATTCTAAGATGTACCTACCTGAATTTCCCCAAAGAAAACCTGACGCTGTATTTTCTGAAAAAAAATCAGCTGTTATACACCAGAGAACTCGGTAAAACTTTTAATGTAACGGAAGGAATGAACCTTTCCAGGCTTGAAAAGGGAAATTATGAAGTTGTTCTTTCTACCGGAGATCAGGAATATTCATTTCGGGTCGATAAAGAATAACACAGATTTCTGATTATGAAAACACTGATTTCCTTTTGTATGCTATTGATGATTATTATTATGATGATGCCAAAACATTCTCAAATCCTGTGGATGGGACATTTACAGGCAATGTTTATATGCGTGATGGGGTCGGAAGATATGCAGGAACAGCAGGTTCAGCTCAAATGGTTGGCCAAGGGTCCTGCTGGCATGCAGAAGGTACAATGACGTATTCACGTTAAGCTATAGCTTTGTTTTGGAAAGTAATTAAATTGTTTTTGCGAATAATTCCGGTTCCGGCTTTGGGGAATTTTTCCGGAGACCGGAATCTTATTTATGCAAATGCCTGGCATGATGTATCCTGATTTATTCTATTGTACCCTTTTCCCGGAAAAGCTAAGCTTCGTTATACATGTGCTGAATGATCAATCCAGCCAAGGTAAACCCATAGATTGCCGTTATGTGTGCCACCGTGCCGTTGATCACGGCTTTTTGGCTGCACCATTCGTGATTGGCCAATTCAGGACCGCCAGCGGCATTTTTTGATTTTGGACATAAACATTTTTCGGTTCCGCACGATGGACCTGACCCTTTATTTTCGAGTAATTCCTCACTGTACACGCACATAAATTCCTTCGCCGGCAAATCACCTTTGCGCATCTTTTTCCGGATGATAGAACCAAAAGGGCATCCTTTAACTTTCCAGAATTCAGCGACACGGATTTGGGTTGGATCAAGTTTCAGTGAAGCGCCCATCGACGAAACAAATACAGCCCGGGTACGCGTGGCTTTACGGATCAAATCGATTTTATTGGTCAAACTGTCGATGGCATCAATGATATAATCGTATGAATCCAAATCAAACGAGTCGGAAGTTTCGGGTTCGTATATTTTCTGAAAGGTTTGTATTTCGGCCGAAGGGTTAATTTCGAGCAATCGTTTTTTCAAGGCATCGGTTTTAACTTCGCCAACCGTTTCGGTGGTAGCATGGACCTGGCGATTGATGTTCGTAATGCAAACCCGGTCCGAATCAACCAGTGTCAGATGCCGGATTCCGGTACGGACAAGGCTTTCAGCACACCAGCTCCCAACTCCTCCAATTCCAAAGATAATCACCTTTTTCAGGGCAATTTCATCCATCTTCTCTTTCCCAAACAGCAACTCAGTGCGTTGAAATATACCTTTATCTAATGCCATCTGTATATGTGTTTATTTTAAAATAGGAAAGGCTGTCCTCTGACAGCCTTTCCACCCGTTACGACGGGAAACTAACCTAAACCAACTAAACCTAATAAACCATGAGCTTACCAAAGTATTCAACTTTGAAGTAGCTACCTAAATAACTATTGAAGCAGCACTTTGGTTCGCCAAGTGTATTTATTTTTAAAATAAATTTTCAAAACGAATTAAATCAGATAACTAAAGCGCACAAAGGTATTAAAAAACAGAAATAATGCAAATGTCGGTTCAAATAGAATCGAATATTTTAAGTTTTTATTAAGATGCAACATATTGTACCATAGACAATAATATAAAAATGCAATGGATGAGATCAGAGTTGGCAGCATATTAAATTGCATATTAGAGGATTGACCAATTCCTTAAAGCTGAAATAACTTTTCCTGAAACAGTAGTCTGCAAAACCTGTATTTTTGGTAAAAAAAAAGAAGTGACTCTCTTCTGAAATGTTTTCAACAATTCAACCTTGATAAAAACTTATGATTTCCGGATATAAATTTCTGCGATACCCGTATTTTGTGAGAAATTTAAAAATACGGGTATGTTCAGGTTTTTATTGTCTTTTTTTCTGATTTTGAGTGTTGGCTTGCATGCTCAGGTCTCTCCAAAAAGAGAATTCAGAGCTGTTTGGGTGGCAACAGTCAATAACATCGACTGGCCCTCGAAACCCGGTCTTTCGACCGATCAGCAAAAAAGAGAAGTTGTTGCAATTCTTGACAGGCAATCCAGAAACGGAATGAATGCGATTATCATGCAGGTTCGGCCAGTTGCTGATGCCTTTTATAAATCAGAACTGGAACCCTGGTCGCGTTACCTGACCGGAACTGCCGGGAAAGCTCCTTCTCCGTTTTACGATCCGCTGCAATTCTGGATTGAGGAATGCCACAAGCGGAACATGGAGTTTCATGCCTGGCTGAATCCTTTCCGGGTAGCTCAGGATGCCAGCGAACCTTTGGCTGGAAATCACATTGCATTTAAACATCCTGAATGGATCGTCAACTATGGAGGAAAACTCTATTTTGACCCGGGATTGCCTCAAACCCGCGAATTTGTTGTCAAAGTGGTAACCGATATTGTTTCCCGGTACGATGTGGATGCCATTCACTTCGACGATTATTTTTATCCCTATCCGCTGAAAGAAGATTTTCCGGACGAAATCTCATTTGAACAATACAACCGGGGATTTTTGGCCAGTCAGAAAGCCGATTGGCGTCGCGACAATGTTGACCTGACTATCCGGTTGCTTTCAGAAAGCATTAAAAAAACCAAACCCTGGGTGAAATTCGGTATCAGCCCTTTTGGAGTATGGCGGAACAAAGTTGATGATCCCGAAGGTTCAGAAACTTCTGCCGGAACTACCAACTACGATCATTTATATGCTGATATTCTGAAATGGCAGAAAAATGGCTGGATTGATTACTGTCTTCCACAAATCTACTGGCAGATTGGCCATCCTTCAGTTGATTTCCTGACCCTCAGCAAATGGTGGGCAGCACATGCCTACAACCGTAGTATGTACATTGGCCATGCATTATATAAGCTGGACGCCAATTCAACTGTTCCGGAATGGAAAAACCCTGATCAGTTGGTCAAACAAATACAAATCACCCGTCAGATTCCACATTTGGGTGGAAGTGTTTTTTACAGTAGCGTACATTTTAACCGCGATCTGTTCGGCTTTGAGAAATCACTCCAAACCAGCCTTTATCAATATCCGGCGCTGGTACCACCAATGCCCTGGATCGACAATAAACCGCCTGATGTCCCAAAGCGTTTTCGAAAAAGAGGGCATAAACTCAAATGGAAACCTGCAAAAGCAAAAGAAGAAATGGATAGAACAGTCAGCTATCTGGTTTATCTGAACCCGGTTGGACAAAAGTTTGACGCTACTAATCCTGAAAATATATTTACAATTACGCCAGATAAAAGCATCATTTTTAAACCAAATTCCCGTAAATTACAGAGGAAATATGAAATCCGGATTTCTGCTCTTGATCGTCTTCATAACGAAAGCGGGATTACGAAAGTGAAAGTGATTAAACTCTAAAAAATCGGTTATGAATCGCAATATTGATTGTTTTTATTGCCTTCAGCACGGAAGAAGCCAGTCAGAAACTGGTCAACCAGTTACGGGAATCTTCACTGATTAACTGGGAAACAAATTTTAGCGGAACTGACTATTTTTGCGGGTAAGTTCGGTGGCAATCTCAGACAATAGGCAGGCAAAATCATTTTGAGAAATACTTCGGTCTCTTCGGCCGGGGAACATTTTATGGAAGGGAAATTTGTAGTTCAGCCTGAATTCGAGTTGGTAGAATTTGTTTAAGGATTCACCATCTGACGCATATTCCGGTACATTTAACTCAAAAGGCTTCAGATTTGGATTTGCCCAACCGGGAACCAACCAGGGCAACAAACATGGATAAACTTGAAGTTGACGCTGCAGCAAGACCTTACTGCTGGGTAATCGTTTTTCCCGTGTCCACCAAATGTTTCGCACGTCTTCCATCGCCAGGAACGTTTCGGTTTCATTTAAAACTACATCCAGATTTTTCAGCGTTTCGGCAATAATTCCGGTTACAGCTTCTTCGTATGGTAAATCACTCTGCAAAGCTTTAATTCCGATGGTGACTCCCAAAAGATTGGAATAGGCATCTTCTATTGAAAAGCTGGAATACCGTTCCGGAACAAATGGGATAGTTGAGGCGCCAAACCAGGTGGCAATCTCGTGCCAGACCGAAAGATCGTATGCAATTTTAGAAGCCAGCAGAACTAGATCAGAATCGGTCAGGCTTGGTGGAATCTGAACATTCAGGTTCTTCGTACCTCCTTCGTGTCCCAAAACCAACCTTAGGTTGCCGCTTGCTTTGTTTTCACGCAACTGTATGTATAAATAGGCAGTCCAGTCAGCTTGATCCCGAAGGTGCCCCATGTCAATAAAACCACCCCTGCGGGTATAGATAATTCCATTTTCTTCGCTTTCATCGCCGAGATAATGATGAGCACCTATTTTATCCAGACTCGTAATCTCAGTTATTTTTACTCCGGGTATTGCAAACATTTGCATATCGGTACCAAACGAACAGCAGGTACGGATGATGCGATGAGGTTTTGTGTCAGGTTGATCGGCAGGAAACACCGGAGCTTTGGCGAGAAGGGTTAAGATCAGTAAATTAAATCCGGAAAGAAGTAGGACGGTTTTAAGATTTCTCATGTATTCAAAAGTATTCGGCTGCAAATGTATAAGAAAATTAGGTTTTATCATTTGTAACAAAATTGGTCTGCCGGAATTAGTCGCAGCGGATATGGCTTATGTGTTTGTCCGTTAGAAAACGGTAGAACTGACATAGATATTATATGTTGGCCGTTTGGGTACTATGTTTCAGCCGCTCTAATTCGAACACTATTATAATAGGTCCGTGTAAGATTTGCTTCCGCGACTGGTTGATCAGATAATTAACTCCCGATCCCCTGTTTGGTTTGTGTGATGTTGGCTTTGACCTTATCATTGAAGTAATTTCTCCTGACCTTATTTTGGGGTTTTCGTTTTGGTTTTTGAGTGAATGGAGGGTTGGTAGGGCTATGTGGTCAGATTGGGGGTAAGAATTAATGTTGTATAACAGGCTGAGAGTGAGCAATGGAGGAAAAGGAGAAAGGTTTAAATAGAAAAAAAGCATGTATAGGGTTTGGAAATGGTAAAAAGGCGTCTATCTTTGCAGCCGCTAAACAGAAAAGCGGCAA
>JAUXUF010000199.1 GCA_030684645.1 Bacteroidota bacterium
AACATCCTTTACGTTGACTAACAATAATTTCAGTATTTTGAAACATAACTGTCCACTTAAAACAAGCTGAGTGACAGTTGGTTACAATTTAGTTCTTTGACATCTTTGTAGTCTATTTTTTTAAGTAGCTCATTTACAGGAGTTTTATCCAGTAACGATATGCTGATTACCTGTAACATTTCGTAGGTTGAGCGGCCGGTTTTCAGGTCTTCAGCAACTATTGCCATAAGGCAGTAGGCGATAATTGCTGAGTAAAGTTGAATACGAACCGCATTTTCAGAGGTGCCCCAAAAGGACTTGACCTTCAAATGTTGTTTTATCCATTTAAAGAACAGTTCTATTTGCCAGCGATTTTTATACAGAAGTGCAACCTGTGCCGCTGTTACTTCCATATTATTGGTCAGAAAAACAAATGTCCTATCACTTTCCTTATCGTAATACTTTACCCTGCGTAATTTTTCCGGGTAATCTTTGGCAGTGTAAAATCCGGTCAATCTACCTGTCTGATCGCATAGTACTCCCGTGGATTTATCAACCTTACGGGAATATATTCTGCGATATTTTAAACTCGATTTAGCACGGATCACAAAGTAAGCCTTTCTTTGAGCAATAGTATACAGCCTGGAAAAATCTACGTAACCACGATCAAAAATATAGTAAGCATGTTCTTCATAGGTGATATAATCCATAGCATTCATATCATTTACCGAAGCTGAGGTGATGTGTATAAAGGCTGGAATCTGCGTTGTAATGTCAAAAAGGGTATGAATTTTTATTCCCCCTTTGGTTTTACGAAACTTTGCCCACCAAAATACACTTAGGCACAGGTCTATGGTAGATGAATCAAACGCATATATTTTGCCTTTTATCTCAAAATCTTCATTAGCGCGTTTATTCCGGGCGATGCCTATCAAATGATATGCAAACTCTTCGAATATCTTGCTGTTCCGGTTTTCGTTGGCCCTGGCAAGATTGCTTCGCGTCACGCTTTTTCCAAGGCCTAAATGATATGACTTTTTACTATGGGCTTCCAACGTAATAATCAGATCGCGTAAACTATCCCGGTTAGTCAATTGACCAAATAACATACAGAGCAACTGGTTCCAGCAGGAAAAGTGCCTTACATACTTATCGCCGTCATACTTATTTACAATCCCGTCAAATACACGTTGCGGAAGAAACTCTGATAATTGCGAAAAAACGTATTTGCCTTGATTCATGCTTTGCCGGTTGACCGACTAACGTAATCAATTCAAATCGTCACGCAATAAATAAGCATATAACTAATAGACTATCAATGATTTCAAAGAACAATCTTTTTTTATAGTGGACACTAATGATAAATTTTCCCTTTTTTGAGATCTGAAAGGTTTAAAGATGAACGATAGAGGGTAAGGAATGTTCATCCATCAACGGCTGCGTACAGGGCTTTGAGAGCCTGTGCTTTGGCAGCTGTTGAATTTACCGCCCTGTCCAATGCCGCAAAAAAGTTCATGAAGGTTCTTGCAATGGTGTGATGCCTAAAATCCTGCTAATAAGACCTATATTTTTTATACGCCACGCTAGCAGAACACATTAATAACCTTTCTTCCGCATTGGCTGGTGCGGCAATTACAAGCCATGCCTAAGCAGAACCCTTCAAAGCATCAGGCGCAGCGGCGGCATTTTGTTACTTTTCTGCTGCAGGAAAAGTAAAGAGAAAAATTAAGAGCTATGTATGTAATTAGTATAGTCAGAAATTAAATTTTTCCCGGACACTAACAA
>JAUXUF010000200.1 GCA_030684645.1 Bacteroidota bacterium
TGCCATGCGCCGAAACGGCGAGGAGTTCCCCATAGAACTGGCGATCACGCCACTCAAGACTGGCAACAGCTTCCACTTCACCGCCTTCATCGCGGACATCAGCGAACGCAAGGCCGACGAAACGAAGATCAAACGCCTGACAGATCTCTATGCGGCCCTGAACCAGTGCCGCCAGGCTATTGTGCGCTGCACCAGCGAAGATGAATTGTTCCCGCAAATCTGTCGCGCTGTGGTGCAGTTTGGCGGCATGAAGATGGCGTGGATAGGCTTGCTGGATGAGACCAGCCAGAGGGTCAAGCCGGTGGCCTGGTATGGCACGGGCACGGACTATCTGGAAGGCATTCAAATTTCGGTGAAGGCCGACGAGCCTTCCGGGCGCGGGGGGGCCGGAACGGCCATCCGCGAAAACCGGCCCGTGTGGATTCAGGATTTTCAGAATGATCCGCGTATCGCACCGTGGCACGAACGCGGCGCACGCGCAGGCTGGAGGGCTACCGCGGCATTGCCGCTGCTGCGTCAAGGCAAGGTTATCGGTACCTTTTCCCTGTATGCCGGCGAGGTCAACGCCTTCGACGAAGTCGCACGCAATTTGCTGATGGAAATGGCGAGGGATATCGGCCATGTGCTGGATAGCAATAGTCTGCAGGCCGAGCGCAAGCAGGCCGAGGAAGCACTGCGGGAGAGCGAGGCGCGCTTTCGCAGCCTGACCGAGATGTCCTCTGACTTTTACTGGGAAACCGATATCGAGCACCGGCTCACTAAGCGCACGGAGAGCCAACGGGAGGCTTTCGAGTTGGTGTTCCAACAAGCACCGTCCGTCGGCTTGCGCCGCTGGGAAATACCGTACCTCTCGCCGGACGAGGCGGGCTGGCAGGCGCACCACGCGCTGCTCGACGCGCATCTGCCATTCCGGAATTTTGAGATTTCCCGGCCCAGAGCCAATGGCGCCGTGCACCATATCGCCATCAGCGGGGATCCGGTGTTCGATGCCGCCGGCCACTTCAAGGGCTATCGCGGCGTTGGCACCGACATCA
>JAUXUF010000202.1 GCA_030684645.1 Bacteroidota bacterium
AACATCCGCAACGCCAATATTCAGCAGGGGGATACGATTCTCGACCCCAAACTGGTTGAAAACGGACAACTCCGGAAATACGATATTGTGGTTGCCAATCCGCCATTTTCGCAAAACTACACCACGGCTGGAATGCGATTCAAGGAGCGTTTTGTGAACTGGATGAGCCAGAAGAAACAAGCTGACTTTATGTTTGTGCAACACATGATTGCCACGCTGAAAGACAACGGACGCATGGCTGTGGTGATGCCTCATGGCGTGTTGTTTCGTGGTGGAGAAGAACAACGGATGCGTAAACGCTTGATCGAACAGGGCATTTTGGAATGTATCATTGGTTTACCTCCCGCACTGTTTTTCGGTACAGGCATTCCGGCCTCTATCCTGATTGTAAACAAAGCCGGAGCTGCTGATCGTGAAGGGGTTTTCTTTATCAATGCCGACCGCGAATACCGGGAAGGTAAAAACCAGAACACCTTGCGCCCCGAGGATATCGAGAAAATAGCCTACATCTACACCAACAAAATACCTTTGCCCAAATACAGTCGTCTGGTGAAAAAGGCCGAACTCGAAGCCGAAGATTTTAATTGCAACATCCGCCGGTATGTGGATAATGCTCCTGAACCCACGCCCAACGATGTACATGCACACCTGAAAGGCGGATTGCCCGACAGCGAAATCACTGCGCTCGACCAGGCTTTTGCCTGCTATAATGGATTGAAAGAACAGCTTTTTGATCCGCTTAAAGAAGGATACCAACAGTTTAGCACGGCCATTTCTGCCAAAGAAGATATTAAAACTGTCATTTACAATTCTGAAGGATACGCCCAGACACAAAAACGCTATGCCGATGCGATGCGCGATTTTTGGCAAACTATTTTGCCTTTGGTCGAAAACCTGCCGGTTGACAAGGATGTGTACCATTTTGTACAAGGTTTAACCGAGGCTTTTGCCCTGAAAACCGCGACCATCGAAAACCCTTTGTTAGACGAATTTCAAAGCCGCGGAGCGTTTGCGCAGTATGTTGACGAGTTGGAAACCGATTTTAAATCGGTGGCTGCCAGCGAGTGGAATGCCGAATTGATTCCTGAAGAAGATATTCTGGAAAGCCAATTTACTGAACTGTTGGCCGAATCGCGCGCCAAACAAGCCCGAAAGGAAGAACTGGAAGCCCTGTTTGCCGAAGTGGCCGAACTGGAAGAGAGCGAATGGAACGAAACCGATTACGAAGTGATTCCGAAGAGCCGGATTACCGAAATAAAAGCCACGATTAAGCAACTGAACGGCCAGCGCAAAGAACTGGAGAAAGAGGTAAAAACCCTCGAAAAACGAATTTCAGCCTACCGGAAAGATGGAAATAATGCTGCAATAGGCAAGTTGCAACAGGAAATTAAACAGTTGCAAATCCAAATTACTCCGCTTGCCGAAGCCATTGAAACTGCCGAAGCAGGCATACAACGCCATGTTGATTTGGAAAACGAAGTAAAAGCCTGCGCCACGCTGATACGTACTATTGAACAGCGAAAGGAAGAACTGGTTGAACAAGCCCGCGAGCAAATTACACCCGAAGTTGCCAAACAATTAATCATGAACCGCTGGCATGCCAAACTGCACAGCACCATAAACAGTTACCTCGAAGTACATACCCGCCAACTGCAACAAGCAGTAGAAGAACTGCACGACAAATACACCGTTACCCTCACCGATATCCTGACCGAACGGGAAACTTTCACTAGCGAGTTGAACAAATTTTTGGAGGAATTGGGTTACAATTAAGATTTAATAATTTAAAAGACTATGGCACAGAAAAACGCTTTAAAATTATTCGACGACAAAAAAGTTCGCACCGCATGGGACGATGAACAAGAGAAATGGTATTTCTCGATTGTAGATGTTATTGAAGTATTAACAGACAGCCCTCGTGCCCGGAAATACTGGAATGCACTGAAAACAAAATTATTAACAGAGGGAAGTGAGTTGTCCCAAAAATTGGGACAACTGAAAATGCCATCTGCTGACGGGAAAATGTATTTAACCGATGTGGCTGATACAGAACAACTTTTTCGATTAATACAATCTATACCATCTCCTAAAGCTGAACCGTTTAAACTTTGGCTGGCCCAAATAGCCAAAGAAAGGCTGGACGAGATGCAAGACCCTGAACTCACTATTGACCGGGCAATGGAACAATACCTGCGTTTAGGCTATTCCGAAAACTGGATTAACCAGCGGCTGAAAAGCATTGAAGTACGCAAAGAACTGACCGATGAATGGAAACAGCGCGGCATGAAAGAAGGAATGCAATTTGCCACCTTAACCGATATTATTACCAAAACCTGGGCTGGAAAAACAACCAAAGAATTTAAACAATACAAAGGCCTGAAAAAAGAGAACCTGCGCGACAATATGACCAATACCGAGCTGATTTTGAATATGCTTGCTGAAGCTTCTACCAAAGATATTTCGCAGGTAGTACAACCTGAAACATTTGACGAAAACAAAAAAGTTGCCGTTAAAGGCGGTAATGTAGCCAAAGTTGCCCGCCTCGAACTCGAAGCAAACACGGGCAAAAAAGTAGTTACATCACTCAACGACAAGACTATACGCCAACAGGCATTAAAAAAGGATAAAAAGGAATTGGGGAATGAATAACCACGATAAATATACAGTTACCCTTACCGATATCCTGACCGAACGGAAAACTTTCACCAGCGAGTTGAACAAATTTTTGGAGGAATTGGGTTATGAGTAGCAGCATCAATTTGTCAGATCAACTAACTGTAAGACTTGGAGATCTGGGTTATACTTATCCTGGATTATCAGGAAAATCCAAGGATGACTTTGGATTTGGGAAACCATATATTCCGTATATGAATATATTCTCAAATTGTAAAATCAAAAAAGGGTTTCTTGAATTTGTTGATATTAAACCAACCGATAGACAAAACAAAGTACAAACAGGGGATTTATTTTTTACAACTTCTTCTGAAACTGTTGAAGAGGTAGGTATGACTTCTGTGTTGCTTGATGATATTGGTGAAGCGTATCTCAATAGTTTTTGCTTTGGGTTTCGATTGTATAATTTCGATATTTTATTACCTGAATTTGCTGCTTATTTATTTCGGGGTGACGAGCTACGTAAAAAAATATCATTATTTGGACAAGGTTCAACACGGTATAACCTGCCTAAAACACAGATGTTTCAGAAGCTATATTTAAATCTTCCTGATAAAGTTCAACAACAAAAGATTGCTCACATCCTTACCACTTGCGATACCGTTATCGAGCAAACCCAATCGGCGATAGCCAAATACAAAGCCATTAAGCAAGGCCTGTTGCACGACCTTTTTACCCGAGGACTCGATGCCAACGGACACCTTCGCCCCAGCTATCCCGATGCCCCTGAATTGTATAAAGAGACGGAATTGGGAATGATTCCGAAAGATTGGAAAATGCAGAGGTTGGTGGAGATTGCAACTATGAAAAGTGGAGATGGTATCACATCTGCATTTATTGCTGATACTGGCGATTTTCCTGTTTATGGTGGAAATGGATTGAGAGGATATACTACAGCTTTTACTCATGAAGGTGATTATGTGCTCATTGGAAGACAAGGTGCTTTGTGTGGCAATATTACGCGAGTATCGAATAAATTCTTTGCGTCGGAACATGCTGTTGTGGTAACTGTAAATAAAGACATTGATGTTGATTGGCTTTCTCAGAAATTGGATGCAATGAACCTTAACCAATATTCTGAGGCATCAGCTCAACCAGGATTGGCTGTTGCAAAAATATTGCGTTTATTCATTACAAAACCACAACACAACGAACAGAAAGAAATCGGGAAACGGTTATTATCCCTTGATAATAAAATGCATGCCGAAGAAATCCTTTTACAAAAATACCAATCGATCAAACGCGGGTTGATGGGCGATTTGTTGGGAGGGCGAAAAACGGTGGATAATGGTGGATAAACGATGATGGTGAGCGACAACGTTTGGTGGGTCATGCGTAGAGACGCCATGCATGGCGTCTACTGATGGATTATAATTAAAACAAAATAAATCATGACGGATAAATTTCAAAATAAATACCGGATACCGTCGGCCCGCGCGGCATGGTGGAATTACGCCAGCAATGCCGCCTATTTTATCACCATTTGCACCAAACACCGGGCGCATTATTTTGGGGAAATTGTAATGGCGGACGATGTACAGACGCCATGCATGGCGTCTGTACGTGCCACCGAAATCGGCAAAATTTCCGAATCCGAATGGTTGAAAACCCCGTCCATCCGTCCCGATATGAATTTGGAATTGGACGAATTTGTGGTAATGCCCAACCATTTTCATGCAATTATATGGATTGGGGACAATGAATACAATCGTAATTTGGTTGGCGATGATATATCCAATAAATTCGGGCCACAATTTAAAAATCTGTCATCGATCCTGCGTGGTTTTAAATCGGCTGTTACCACCTTTGCCGTAAGAAACAACATCGAATTTGGATGGCAGGAACGTTTTCACGACCACATCATTCGCGATGAAGAATCGTATCAACGAATAAAAAATTACATCTTTAACAATCCATCAAATTGGGAAACTGATAAATTCTATAATTAGAGTCTGTCTATAAACATTAAATTGTTGATAACTAATCAGATATAGTCTTTTAGGATGTGTGTTTTTTCATTAGCTTTAAGGAAAAAACACCATGAGACTATTCGAAGATTTTAAGATCAAGTTTGAGAAACCCGACTGGGCCAGAGATCCTGAGTTAGGTTTGATAGATACCATTTTGGAACAGCATCCTCATCTTGTTGCACTTTTACAAGAAGATATTACCAGGGGTCAAAAGACCAGTATATTCGGAAGGAAGGACACCCCGAGCGTTGAACAGATCATGCGTGCAGCCATTTACAAAGAACTTAAAGGTCTTGAATATAGGGAATTAGAGTGTCACCAGATAGATTCGGGGATATGTGCAATGTTCCTAAAAATAGACGATTTGCGCCCGTTTAGTTTTCAATTGTACCAAAAATATATTTCTCAGATCAGCCCGGACAATTTACAAAAGCTACTTGTCGGACTGAATAAAATAGCGATAGACGAAGGCATCGAGGATCTTGAAAAAATCAGGCAGGACAGCACGGTAGTGGAGACCAACATCCACTATCCGACCAATAATTCAATACTATGGGACTGCATAAAAGAAGCCTACCGATTGTTGGGGCATTTACGGGAAGAGGTCAACGGGCTGAGTTATCTGGATTATAGCAAGCAGGGAAAAAAGACCTATTTCAAAATCAACAACACCAAAGGGGATGGGCGAAAAGATTTGTTCTACAAGCAATTAGGTTTATTTATAAAAACCATTAACCAGGTATCCAACGTGATAAAAAAAAAGCCGTTCTCAAGCATTGAAGCAATGGCTTTGGCCATGGAGCTTGAAAAGCATTTAGAGTTGATGGCTTTGGTTCATGATATGGTTTACCTCAAGGAAATAAAAGGACAAAAAGTGGCGAACGAAGCAAAAATATTTTCCATCTATGAGCGGCATACCGACATCATCGTGAAAGGTGGCAGGGAAGTACAATTTGGACATAAAGTTGATTTGTGCAGTGGAAAAAGCAACTTGGTTTTGCATTGCCAGATTTTGCGGGGCAATCCTTCTGACAGCAACCTGTTTGTTCCGGCAGTAGATGCCATCATCGAAAATTACGGCAAAGTACCCCGCGATTATGCAACCGATGGTGGATATGCTTCGTTAGCAAATCAGGGCCACGGTAAAGGAAAAGGCATTACAAACATTGTGTTCAACAAAATTGTCGGAAGCCTTCGTAACATTGCAACCAGCAAAAACATGGAGACAAGGTTAAAGAAGTGGCGCAGCGGGATGGAAGCCGTAATCTCAAATATCAAACGTGGGTTCAACCTTCGCCGTTGTACATGGAAAGGCTGGGAGCATTTTGAGGCCAAAGTTTTATGGAGTGTAATAGCTTACAATATCAGGGTTATGGCTGCCCATGTGGTGATGTTGGTATAGTTTTTAGCCTAACATAAAGTCATTTTAACCAGGGTGAATGGGAAAAATACGCTCAAAAATCAAAATTTGAGGTGTAAATTTGGATGAAACCTACAAAAACTGACAAAAAAGGATGAAAGACGGATATTATTGTAAACAATCAAAAACGAAAATCCCAAAAAAATATTTTGGGACGAAAAATATCAAAAAATCATCAACTCTATGGACAGACTCTAATTAATGTGAATCAAGAATTACTTAGCTTAAGAAATATATACAGCAGCCAATCTGAGGAAATCCAGGACTTCTATTATTGCTCCTATTTAGCTGGCTTTTGAATATCAGCCTTTTCAATTAACCAATTATAGAGGACCTCCAAAGGTTGAATATTTGTAATTTTAATCCATTTATATTAAAGTTCAGTCTTCAAAAAGCGGTAGATTCGGATCATGTTTAACTCCTTTTGTATCAGTAAAAGGGGTCATTCTTGAGTAGTTTAGATCTCCCTGAAGTGGATTTTGTCCTACATTATAATAAGGAATATCCTCAAAACATAAATCTTTACCAAGAATGCTTTTAACTTTATTTTTTATCACCCATTGAGTCGGATGTTTTATATATTTCTTCATTACAGGAGCTGCAGTCCCGACCATCCAGCATTTTTTTGGACAAACTTTTACTAAGTCCCTAACTCTCTGAGCCTGATCACTAAACCAAAGATCATCAAAATTAGAATAATCATAAATATTCCCCATACTCTCTTTCCATATTTTGTCCTCTAATCCATTACAAGGATAGACATCACCGTATGGTTCAATAAAGAAATTGGTATTACCAGCTTCACATGGCAACATTCTTTGTCCTCCATTAATATAATTAATCAAACCAAGATTAAAAAATGCCCGATACCAACTTTTAGGACTATTCTCTTTTAGTAAATATTTAATGAGTTCTTTGAAGTTTGCAGTAACTTCATCCTTATTGGTCACAAAATTATCATCTTTATGGAAATAGTATGAGTTATGAAAAGTAGCTGTGGCAAATTCCATATTTAATTGTTTCGAAAGCTTATATAACCAAAGCATATCATCAGAGTTTTTGTTGGAGACAGTTATTCCAAAACCAATATCTTTAACCCCCATTTCACTTAAATCTAATAACAACCTTAAGCCTCTGTCAAATCCACCTTCTCGTCCTCTTAAATCATCGTTTTTTTGAGCCAAGCCTTCAATTGAAACCCGAATGCCAATATTTGGATATTTCTCAGCTAGTTTTATGGCTCTTTCATAGTGCCACCCTGAGGTTGAAATAACTACTCTTTCTGCCTTTTTAAACGCAACTTCAACAATATCCTCAAGATCCATTCTTTGAAAAGGTTCGCCGCCCGAAATATTTGCAAATTTTAGTTGTGGTAGAATTTCCAGATCTTTTGCCTCTATTTCCTTTTTAAAATCACTTGGAAATTGCCAGATACTGCACATTTGGCATCGCATTTGGCAACGATAGGTTGTAATTATGGAGACATCCGTTGGTAGAGTTCTTTTATCTGACATAGGAATGTTTATTAATTACTAATGTTTCGCACCTGTCTAAAGTGCTGTAAAATGCGTATTTAGGAATAAAAAGTAGCATGGAAATTTTATTAAGACCTTAAATATTAGTAATTTAATGGCGAATCCAAAACAACAAAACCATGCTACAGTGTAAAGATATTAATAAGATTTCAGAATTAAAAAACGGTTTTACCCATAGGTGGCTCGAACCCGACTTTATTTCCAGTTCTTTGAAATGTTTCACATTTTCTAACTTGTGCAGTGCCGTTTCCCAAGTCAAGGAGAAAGGTTATAGTTTTGAATGGATCATGACCATTCTGCTTTCAATGCCCTTTATTGATGCCACAACGGTTCATTCCATGTTGAATGGTTGCGTGAAGCACCAAGTAGAAGCTGGCAAGGATACGTTTTACCGTTTAAAAAACAATCCGGGTATTTGCTGGCGAATGGTTTTATGGCTGTTCGCGGCAAAGTTTAAAGATTTGACAGGCAAGCGTCTTGATCAGGACACTGGGCTAAAGTGCATGATCTTCGACGACACCCTGATCGTAAAAACAGGTAAGTACATCGAAAAAATATCCTGGGTATGGGACCATGTTGCCCATAAGGCCGTACTTGGTTTTAAGCTCCTGTTGATGGGATATTGGGATGGGAAATCTTTTATTCCACTCGATTTTTCGTTGCATCGCGAACTGGGCCAAAACAAGGGAAAACCATTTGGCCTGAAAAAGAAGGAACTCAAAAAGCAATACAAAAAGCATCGAACGAAGGGATCGTTTTCAGACGAAAGGGCAGAAGAAGCAGACATGTCGAAAATTGACAGCGCCATAAAGATGTTCAAACGGGCAATATCCCAAGGGTTTATGGTCGATTATGTGCTGATGGACAGTTGGTTTACCTGCGACGATTTCATCAACGCTGTCCTTGCTGTGAAAAAACAAACTGTACATTTGATCGGCATGTATAAATTTGTGAAAACCAAGTTCCTGTACAAAGAGATGATGTACACATTCAGTCAAATACGGAACATGACCGGAAAAGCAAAACGTTGCCGCAAACTGGGGCTGTATTATACCGAAGCCATCGTAGAGTTCAAAGGCAAGACAATCAAGCTGTTTTTCAGCAAACAGGGCAAAAACGGCAAATGGAAAACATTCGTATGCACCAATACCAAATTGTCTTTCATCCAGATGATAGAAATATACCAGACCCGCTGGACAATAGAAGTTTTCTTCAAGGAATCAAAACAATTGCTGGGATTAGGTAAATGCCAGTCGAACGATTTTGATGCCCAGATAGCAGATGCAACCATTACCATGATACAACATATCTTGCTAACAATGAGGTACAGGATTGAAAACTACGAATCGATGCCTGGAATGTTCTCCGAAATAAAGGAGGCCACAGTACAGCAACGGCTAAACCAAAGACTTTGGGGGCTATTTGTTGAATTAATGCAAATCATCACAAATATCCTGGGCGAAATCGACGAACAAGAACTTCTGGAAAGAATCTTCCAGAATGACCAGGCAAGAGAATTGATTGCACGGCTACTGAATGATACTGATCAAAATAAAATAGCTGCCTGACGAAAATGGAAAACAAAAAACAAAGAAAACCAATACTATATGAAATGTCAGTAATCCAAAACTACTGAAAAGAATGATCAAAAATTTATGTGCGAAACATTAGTTAATTATTAAAATACTCTTCATAAAAAATGTTTTCTCTGGAAACATTTTGTTTTTTTAGGTGCATATATATTTCATGAATCATCATCTCTCCATTTCCACACAAATAGTAATATGTTTCCACCAGATCAATGATTTTTTTTACATAATTAGTAACTCGTCCAAAATAATCTCCCACTTTTGTTTTTGAATTGCAAATAATATAATATACTGAGGATGGAAGTTCTGCAATTAAAGAATCAGAAACATCTCTTATTCCATGTATAATTGTTAAGTTTATATTGAGATGTGATTTTGAGAAGGAAAGAAAAGGAGCAATTCCGCTTCCAGTTGCG
>JAUXUF010000210.1 GCA_030684645.1 Bacteroidota bacterium
ATGATTAGGCTATATGACTCAAAGCCACCCCGTCAGTTTGTTTATATCAAATCAGAAACTCCAAAAAATTCTCTTTCGAAATCACCTGAAATTCGGAATCGGGATAAGCATCTGAAAATATCAATATTTTCAAATAACCTAAATTTGGCAAGTCAACTTTCTGAATTTAGCTAAATTTGGCAAGTTTAAAGTGGTTTTTAATCACGGGGTGACTTGGAATCACCCCGTGAATAGCATGAGAAGGAGTATTAACATGTTGAAATTATTAGCATAAGAAATTACTTTTTTATATGTTTGAAAGAAAATGCTTCCAAAATGACTGAAGAGAATTCGAAATTCGACATTAAAGTATCTCCGAAAAAAGGAAAATCTACTAAAAAGAAGAACCCTGATAATGTCGATGCTGAGAAACTTCTCAATATTGACAAATTAGTTAAGGCTGATGAACCAGTATTTGTTAAGATGAAGGAAGATTGGGTGGATCGAATAGGGAAGTATGCTGCATTGTCTGCTGTTCTCCTTGCTATATTTATGGCGTGTTTTGATTATAGGCAATCAAAAAATCAAGATGCAGTTTTTAAATTATTCCAACAGAAATTGGACTCAACATTTAATAACCAGCGAATTAATGCGGAAAAACAACAGCAATTAATGAAGAATCAAAGTGATTCAACAATTCTACTGTTAAAAATTCAAGCTGATAGACTTAAAGCTCAAAATGAGATCTGGAAAATCAACCAGAAGAATGAAATTCACACAGAAAGAGTAAAGATTTCCCCAACAGTTAGCGAATATTATTTAAGAAATGATTCATTAAAAATTAGATTTAATTACTCAAATAATGGGCAGAGAGTTGCAATGAATATTGAATGTAAAATAGCAATAATTCAGATAAAAAATAATTCTGTATTAGCGTTTATTGATGAAAAAGCTTCTTTCACAATGAACAAGATTATCCCAGGAAATACTGTATTTTGGAAAATAAACAAAGATTTTCCTTCGATTAAAGAAGATAGTGATGTTTATTTATACTCAAGTCTAACTTACGAGGACGAAATGTATCAACATAAATTTGTCACAACTGAATTTATTCGTATTTTCAACAAGAATAAAAAAACAGAATATTCCTTTTGCCAACAAAATCAGATAGATTTTATCGAAAAAAACTCTAAATATAAAGACCTTGAAATTGAAGACTTTGCTATTAAAGAGGATAAGTTATTTAAGTAATATTATCATAATTTACAAGCGAAAAATTTCCTTCATCATCGGACCTTTTTCAGTCCATTCAACCGTCGCACATTCCGTATAGATGTCGTGTTCAAAAAACAGGATGTATTCCTTTTCAGCGGCTTCTTTCAGGAATCGCTCCTTTTCTTCCATCGAAGTTACCGGATACAAATCGTAGGCAGGCAACCAGACGATCGGGATATGGGCAGCTGTCGGTATGAGATCAGCCGGGTACACAACGGTTTTTTCTTCGGTATGAATGACTGGAACCAACAGGCCCGTGGTGTGTCCATCAAATAATCGGACTGATATTCCGGGAAACAATTCGCAGTCGTCCCCAATAAGTTTCATGTTTCCTTCCGATTTCAGAAAATTCAGGATTTCAGGAAAATAGGCTGCCCGTTCGCGGATATTTGAGATTTTGGAATGTTCCCATTGCCGTTTACTGCACCAATGTGTGGCGTTCGGAAACTGAAGTTTTAATTGTCCGTTTTCGTTCAGAACTGCTCCGTTGGAGTGGTCGCAATGCAGGTGAGTGAATAGTACATCAGTGATGTCTTCAACCCGATAGCCTTTCCCGGCCAGCGATTGTTCCATCACATCCGTTTCTTCGTGTCCGTTGTTTTGTCGGAATTTTTCCGAATAATGATTTCCAACTCCTGCATCGACCAGAATTTTTCGTTCGCCCAGATCGATGAGCAAACAGCGCATGGTCAGTTTCGTTATATTATTTTTATCAGCCGGATAAGTTTTTGACCAAAGTGGTTTGGGGACGACACCGAAAAGGGCACCACCATCGCACGACAAATGTCCGGCATGTATTGGAATGAGTTGCATCTTGAATCAGATTAGATGACAAAAATAAGAAACCGCCCTGAAAATACATCAAAGTGGTTCTTTATCATTCAACAGATTTAAAATCAGCTATTTTATTTGAAGATTAATTGTGAGGAAAAGGTTTTCGTTAGAAATTCGAGCGAACGTTCTGCTTCATCAATCTTTCCACATTCAACGGATAGAAATATTTCGCGATCTATCGGTTCCAAAATTCTCATCACCCGCTCCCAGTCAACAACTCCCTCGCCACAGGCACAACCAACAGGAGTTCCGGTTACTTTGCCCCGTTCATTTTCGCTGTGTTTCATGCTGATATCTTTAGCATGAATGTGGTAAACGTAATCACGAACCTTTTCCAGTCCTTCGTAAGGATCTTCAAGACCAGCCAGATAACTGTTGCCGGTATCCCAGTTTACCTTTATCCAGGGCGAATCAACCAGTCTGACAATTTTCATCAATCCATCGGCAGTTTTGGTGTAAATGCCGTGTGGTTCAATGCAAATGTATTTTTGATGTCGGGCTGCAATCCGGGACATTTTGGTAAGCGTGTATTTCATCGTGCTGAAAGCCAGTTCATCATCCATCCAGTCAGGTTTGATCATTTCATCGGTATTCAGGAAATCGCAACCAACGAATGACGCCAGAACAGTTGCCCTTGTCAGGCGTGATACAGCTGCTTCGGGCTTCATTAAAGGCGAATGGGCCGAAAGGCTTGAAACTTTCATTCCGTATTTATCGCAGATTTCTTTCATCAACAGAGGATCTTCTTCCATCGAAAAGGAGTGAAAATAATTGACCTCGCTCAGTAACTCGTAGCCGGTGTGAACCATTGGTTCAACGTATTTATAACCGATTTCTGATGCAATTTTTACACCAGCTTCGAAAGATTTGTCTGCACTGCGGCAGAACTCCATGTTAAGTGAGATTCTGTATCTGGCCATTTTGTTTTAAATGTTAAGCGATGTAAGGTTTACGCGATTCCCTACTAAAGATTTTATTTGCCTCCGGATCGCCGACAACTTCGCCAACCGTTGGGTTCCAGGTGATCTTCCTTCCGGTCCGGATGGCAATATCGCCCATGTGACTAACACAATCGGAGAGGATCGCTTCATCAAGCGGATTAGTTTCCTTTACAGTACCTTTAACGACGTCGATATACAGTTGTCCCATTTTATAGCCATCTCCTTTAATATAGACGCTTTTGGATTCTCTGGGGAATTCATCAAATTTTTGTTGAATTTCCGGAATATTTGATTCAGCAGAACCTCTGCCAACTGAAATCCAGCCTTTCGATCCGAAGAATGTGGTAGTATTGGTATCTTTCACTTTTCGATAGTTCCAGATGTCCTTGCTTTTAACAACATCATCGCTCATAAAGTGCAGTTTAATCCCGGATTTGTATTCGTAGTTCAAATCCCATGAATAAATATTGTTGTAGATGCCGCCCGGTTCCCAGAATGTTCCTGTTCCTTCGCAGGTATATTCACCATCCATTTTATCCTTCATGGCCCAAATCATGATATCGAGCGGATGTGCTCCCCAGCCTGCCAGAAAACCAATGCTGTAATCATTTTGAAACCACGAGCTGTTATTGGTTACCCGATCTGGACAATACGGATTCAGGCGTGCTGGTCCGGTCCACCGGTCATAATCAAAATCGCCGGGAACAGGAACCTCATTGCATTGTGGCGATGGAACATCGTTTTTCCCCGGAGCCCAAACTTCAACCCTGTCCACCTCACCAATTTTTCCTTCTTTTATCATGCTCACTACCAACTTCATGTGGCTCATCGCCCGCTGCTGCGTCCCGTAGTGAAACCTTACATCATTCGCTTTGAGTTCTTTCTCCAGAATCTTAAAATCCGGATAACTCAAGCCTAATGGTTTAGCCAACATCACATGTTTTCCGGCCCTGGCAGCTTTTATTGCAGCCAACACATGCCAGTGATCGGGAGTAGTAATATTCACTGCATCAATATCTTTTCGTTGCAAAATCTCGTCGAAATCGAGATAGGGTAAGCATTCCGGCGCTTTGATGTTTTTCTCTTTATAGGTCCGGTTAACATACTGGGCTGCTCCTATTCGCCTGTCGAGGAATGTATCGCAGGTCGCTACCGAATATACCGTTTCGAGTGGCATAAACCAACTTTTCAGTGCACCCTGGCCCATTGACCCTACACCAATATGGGCTAAAAGTACCCGATCGTTGGCACCTTTGGCGCACCTTGACAAAATGGTTGGAGCTACAATTGTACCTCCGGCAATTACTGCGGCATTTCTCAAAAACTGCCTCCTGGATGAATTCATCTCTTTCATATCATTTAGTTTTAAATTGGTTCCAAGTTGATTGTAGTTTTGTTTGATCGATTTCTCCCGTGCTCACAAGTAGCCGGTATTTCAGGTGAAGCTTTTCGCCTTTTTTCAGAATTAATTTTGAATCAAAGATCACTGCCGGACTGAAATAATAAAAAGGAGTTTCCGGATCATTCGAAATAAACCATTTGTTGGGGTGATTTAAATTCGCCGGATGATCAAAAATGGTCATCGCAACCGACTGTCCTTTCAGGTTTTTTGCTTCATAAATCATCCATCGCGATGCTTTGCCATGCAACTGTTCTGTTTCTCCGGAATCGTTTATAACTTTTACATCCCATAACTGATTGTTCAGCCGGGCTGAAAATCCGGCATAACCGCCATACGATTTTCCTTCAGGTTCGTTTAGCAATGGAGTTCGGTCGAGCACAACCTCATCAGCCAAAGCCGTAAAAGTGCTTTCCCAATCCATGAAATAGCTGCCGTCTCCGGCTGGCGCAGACATGTGAACCGAACGTTTCTCTTTCAGGAGGTCGTTTCCGGTCGGAGGATGGTACGTAAGCTCTAAATTAAATTCAGCCCCGAACTGTTTGGTTAGATTATACCTGACTGACTTCAGTTCGGTAATTCCCTCCGATTTGCCTGTTGCACGGTCTTCTTCCCAATAGTTGATGCCGTTGATAAACTTCCAGGAGAACCAAATTGCGCGGTGCCAGGGATGATCGTCGGGCCGGAGACCGGTGAGCACGGAGCCGTCGATGGTGGAAAGCGGATGAAAATAAGGTTTGCCTTCTTTTTTATCGAAATGGTGTTGCCATACTATTTTCCCATTGTTCAGCAAGCTTACCGAATTTGCTTCTTTCTGCCAGGAAAGTTTTCTGGATTGGTCGTCCAAACTCAGTTCATCCGGAATTTTTTGGGTGACTTTTCCTGATGCTGCCCACTCTGATCCACGTAACAGCAAGGTTTGAAAGCCGAGATTTCTCATAGCCTGAACGTTATGACCCAATACCAGGAAAAATGATCTTCCCTTGCCTGATTTTTGGGTAAGAATAACTGGCTCCAATTCGTCTGAACCTCTGTTTGAGGAAGGGGCAAAAGCATTGCCTAAAACGGTTGGTTTTCCGTTGATTCTCATATCAACCCACAATTCGTCGGTGGTTCGGAAATTAGCCAGTCCTTTTGTTACCGGGTGATCAGTTTTGGAGATTTCGACCTGAAATGGAGCAACTTTTCCGTGTTTGGTGGTATCCCCCCAGGTTCCTCCGGCCATATTCTGGAACTCCGGCCAATCGTAATGGGTTGCACTGGCCGAATGTACAAACACAAAACCGCCTCCGTTTTTCACAAAATTGATGATGGCATTTTCCGTTTCAGCCGACCATTGACGTGACTTTTCGGGAAAGGCATTCCAATTGCTGACAATAAGCTGAAAAGACTTCAGCGACTTCTCAGATAAGGTGTCAGGTCTTTCGGTTACCGTTACCGAAAAAAGATTGCTATTATTGAATATTTCCTGAAGTTTCGGCGTGGTTTTCTGCCATTCATGATTATTTTTTCCGCTTAACAAAAGCAGATTGATTTTCTCACCGGCCTGCAAAGAGGTGGAGATGAAAAAAATTGCCAGATGAAAAACAATCTTAAACGTGGTTAGTTTTCGATTCATTGGAATGTTAGTTTTCGGATTATTCAAAAGTAAATTTTTCTTTTCAGAAACTATTTCATTATTTCACACTGAAATAAAGTGTAAGCATTATTTATTTGGATATGAGTACTAAAATTAAATACTTAGAAACAGATGGCGGAATTTATAAGCCCGATTCATGTATTCCACTGGGGAAAGCATGGAAAAACAAGGAGATTGAATTACAAACATTGGTACGTGAGACTTATCCTGGTTATCCGCTGAAAGATGATGAATTGAAAGGTATCAAATCCATAGGTTACTGGAATTCTGAAAAAATGCAGAATTGGGGGCTCGACTGGCATCGGAACGAAGGCATTGAATTGTGTTTGCTTGAAACCGGGAACCTCAGTTTTTTACTGAATGATCAGCAATACGAACTCGAACCCAATACACTTACCATCACCCGTCCCTGGATTTTGCACAAACTGGGCAATCCGAACGTTGGCTTTTGCAAGCTGCATTGGTTTATTATTGATCTGGATGTTCGACAGCCACATCAGGAATGGGTTTGGCCCGATTGGGTCATTCTAAGCAAAGACGATCTCGACGAGTTGACCCGAATTCTACGATTGAACGAGCAACCGGTTTGGCATGTGAGTGACGAAATGAAACGTTGTTTTGCCCAGATTGGCAAAATGACCAAATATCACGAAAAAGAACATTTCGATTCGCGCATCAAGGTTTACCTCAACGAAGTGCTGATTTTACTGCTCGAAATGCTGAAGAAAGACCAGCCGGTTTTGAATGATGCACTGATCGAATCGAAACGAAGTGTTTCCATTTTCCTGAAAAGTCTGGAAGATGATCTGGCTAACAACTGGACTGTAAACAACATGGCCGGGCATTGCGGACTTGGAGTCACCCAGTTTTCGAAACATTGTTATCAGTTGACCAATTGTACGCCTGTAAACTACCTGAACAAACTCCGGCTCCGGAAAGCCAAAAAACTGATCGGCGAAAATCGGGGAAGTACGATTACGTCTATTGCATACGATTGCGGATTTTCGTCGAACCAGTATTTTACCAAAGTTTTCAAAGCACATTTCAAGGAAACACCACAGCAATTCAGGGGAAAACCACAATAAAAGTGGTCAGTCTCAGTGGTCAGTTTTCCCCAGCCAACCGACGGAGCTGGAGTCTCAATTTTTGTATTCAGTTGAATCGAAGATGGTATTGCTCGTTTTGATCACTGATTACTGCGGCTCCTGCCTCGCCGGCTGGCGACTGCCCACTCTTTTTTGTGCCACCGAATCGGTTGAGAAATCCATAACAAACTGAACCACGCCAAAGTAATCTTCAATACCTTTCTCGATTTTGTTGGTTTTCAGATAGACATCGTTCATTTTGCCGGCCACTTTTTCAATTTCTTTATTCCGGAGTGTTGCCCAGTGTTTCTGAACCTTCCGGATGTCGTCGATCACCGGTTTATGGATTTGATGCACCAGGTCCGAAAAATTGTGGAGTCGCCTTCCCTGCGATAAAAAATAGTTTACCATGCTGATGTTGGCGCTGTACCGAAGGTATTTCGAACCGCTTTGCGAACAAACCAGCCAGCTGTAAAAATTGGCTTCGACTTCACTGGTTATACCAAACTGGTGTGCAAATAATAAAACAGGATATAAGTAATGGCCAGTATTTGAAGGAGCAGCAGAAGAAATTTTCCGAATCTGATTTTCCGGAAGATCGCTAAAATTAATAGGATAACCAGGAAAACTACCAGCAGTGCATAAAACGCATCATCCAAAGAAAATGAAACCCATTTGCTAACAAATGAAAGCAAAAATGCCAGTACGGGGGAAAGGGTCTGTGAATAAACCAGTTCGGTGGCTCCAGGGAACGGATCAGTTTAAATTGTTGAGGGGGGAAGTTTGTTAAGCATAAATATTAGATAGTCTGAATAAGAAGAACGGAATATCTGTTACTCCTCTTTGAGTGGCTCTGAAAGCTTTTATTTTAGCATTGAAAGATTCAGCAGAAG
>JAUXUF010000212.1 GCA_030684645.1 Bacteroidota bacterium
GCTCAAAGTAAACTTCTGATGCCATAGTTAATGATCTTTAGAGTGAATACCTTCAGCAAAGGTAGCTCCATTTTCATCATCTTTGGCGAACGAAGTCGGTCATGAGGGTTTCATATTGTCTTACTCCATTTCCAGTTTAAAATTTCGGGCATATCCAAACCGTGCAGGTTGATGTATTTCTTGTGCCTGACAAGCTTGTCCTTCATCAACTTCATCAACTTAGCGCCATCAGCACCTGGTTGAGGCAAACGGTTGATCACATCCTGCACCAGGTGAAACCGGTCCAGATCGTTTAGAACGGTCATATCGAAGTACGTTGTGATGGTGCCTTCTTCCTTATAACCATGAACATGCATGTTTTCATGGTTGGACCGGCGGTAAGTCAACCGGTGGACCAGCGATGGATAGCCGTGGAACGCGAAGACGACAGGTTTATCTTCCGTAAATAAAGTATCGAACTCCTGATCGCTCAATCCATGCGGATGTTGCGTACCCGGTTCCAGTTTCATCAGATCGACCACATTGACTACACGAATTTTTAAATCCTGAAGATGTTCCCTGAGTATTGAAACTGCGGCCAGGGTTTCGAGTGTGGGTACGTCGCCGCAACAGGCCATAACCACATCGGGTTCGGTACCCTGATCATTACCTGCCCATTGCCAGATTCCAATTCCTTTGGTGCAGTGCTCTACTGCTTCTTCCATGCTCAACCATTGAGGCGCCTGGTATTTGCCCGCAATTACGACGTTGACGTAATGCCGGCTTCTCAGGCAATGATCCCAAACCGACAACAAACAATTGGCATCAGGTGGAAGATAAACTCTTACTATCGAGGCTTTTTTGTTTACCACATGATCGATAAAGCCGGGATCCTGGTGGGTAAAACCATTATGAGCCTGCTGCCACACATGTGAGGCGAGCAGGTAATTCAGCGATGCAATTTTTTTTCTCCAGGGTAATTCTGCACTAATTTTCAACCACTTGGCATGTTGGTTAAACATCGAATCGATGATATGAATAAAAGCCTCGTAACAGTTAAAAAGTCCGTGTCTTCCGGTTAGCAGATAACCCTCGAGCCAACCTTCACATTGATGCTCGCTTAGCATCTCCATGACCCGGCCGTCGGTTGCCAGAAACTCATCGGTCTTCTCAGTCCGGGCTATCCATTGCCGGTTGGTTACTTCAAAAACAGCGTTCAACCGGTTGGAAAGTGTCTCGTCCGGTCCAAAAATCCTGAAATTCCGTTGCTCTTGATTGAGTTTAACCACCTCGCGAAGAAACTTTCCAAGCTCATATGCATCGGCAGCCTGAACAGATCCCGGTGACGGCACATTCACAGCAAAGTCACGAAAGTCAGGCATATTCAAATCCTGAAGCAGCACTCCGCCATTCGCATGAGGATTAGCTCCCATACGTCGGTTGCCCACAGGCGCCAGTTCTGCCAGTTCCGGAATAAGACGACCTTTCTCGTCGAAGAGTTCTTCAGGCTTATAACTTTTCATCCAATTCTCTAGAAGTTTCAGATGATTGGGGTGCGCCGAATCGACCTGCAGTGGAATCTGGTGTGACCGGAAGTTACCTTCGATTTGAATTCCATCTACAACGTCAGGTCCCGTCCAGCCTTTGGGCGAATTGAGGACAACCATCGGCCAGCGAGGACGTGTGCTGTCGTTTTTGTCACGGGCATGTTTTTGTATTTTCCGGATTTCCAGAATGACAATTTCCATAGCATCAGCCATGTGTTGATGCATCTTTTTCGGTTCATCGCCTTCCACAAAATAGGGTTCCCATCCGTAGCCATGAAACAATTGTTTCAGTTCCTTATGGGTAATACGGGCCAATACCGATGGATTGGCTATTTTATAACCATTGAGGTGCAGGATCGGTAACACAGCCCCGTCGGTGACCGGGTTTAAAAATTTATTGGAATGCCATGCTGTTGCCAGCGGTCCTGTTTCAGCTTCACCATCGCCGACAATGCAGGCAACAATCAATTCAGGATTGTCGAAAACTGCTCCAAAAGCATGACTGAGTGAGTAACCCAATTCACCACCCTCGTGAATTGATCCCGGACATTCCGGAGAAACATGACTCGGTATCCCACCAGGGAAGGAAAACCGGGTAAACAGTTTTTTCAATCCGCCCTCATCCTGACTGATATTTGGATATACTTCGCTGTAAGTGCCTTCGAGGTATGTATTTCCCACCAGAGCTGGGCCGCCATGGCCCGGGCCGGAAATATAAATCATATCCAGATCATACTTTTTGATGACCCGGTTCAAATGTACGTATATAAAATTCTGTCCCGGAGTAGTACCCCAATGCCCGAGCAGCATCGACTTCACGTGTGACAACTTCAGCGGCTCCCGAAGCAAAGGATTGTCGTGGAGATAGAGCTGACCAACAGACAGGTAATTGGCAGCCCGCCAATAGGCGTTCATTCTCTTCAGCAGTTTCTTTGAAATGGATTTATTCTTTTTTTCCATCTTTTTTGTTTTAAGGAGAATATATTGGTCAAAAACGCTGTTCTATTTTCGGATTAAAATCACAAAATCAATATTGGCAACACGATTATTTTTCATAATGGCGAATTATTTTTTCTTTTTATCCAATATTTAATTTAGACCTAAAGTGGCTAATACTTCAGGAGCTGACAAATGGTTCTTATGCTGAATACTTCGAATCCCTAAACTTTTTGCAACATCAACAAACATCTTTAGATCATCAATATATACAGCTTGTTCGGCCGGTACCAGTTCAAGATCCAGCGCTAAACAAAAAATGTCAGTATTGGGTTTACGATAATGAACGAAACAAGACGAAATAAAAAAATCAACGAACTGGGTCAATTGAAATTTCTTTATCCGATATTCATTGATAACCCGTCCCTCATTGTCAAAAACAGCTATTTTAAGCGTGTGTTGTGCGTTTAACTGTTGTATAAATTTAACCATGTCCACGTTAGGAGTAGTTTGAGTGACCATATATTCCCGAAATTGATCAGAATTAAGAGATCGTTTCTTGAAGAACACCACACGATTAAGGTAATCACTCAAAACGAGTTTCCCCTTTATCTGAGTTTTCTTTTTGACAGGATGCCGATCTTCCATTTCATCAGAATTAAGATTAAATGGTTCGTCGGCCAATTGGCGTGACTTATGTCTCCATACATTAGATAGCATTACACCACCAATATCTAGGAATAATGTGGAATCCGGAATTATGTACTTCATTTTTTGTTTATTAAGATCGTTTTATATTCAGGTTGACGATTTCTTTGCCAAAGCATCCATCAGCTTGTCGAAAGGTTCGTTGAATTTGCTTACGCCTTCATCTTCAAGTTGCTGGGTTACCTTATCAAGGTCTATTCCGAGTTCAGGCAGACTTGCCAGTACCCGCTTTGCCTTTAAAATATCCAATTCGATGCTTAATTTCGGATTTCCGTGATCGCGGTAGGCATCAATGGTTTGAGGCGGAACAGTGTTTACAGTATTCGCGCCGATTAGCGCTTCGATGTATTTTACATCGCTGTAATTTGGGTTCTTGTTACTTGTGCTGGCCCAAAGTAGCCGCTGAACATGCGCACCTTTATCTTCCAGCTTTTTAAAGCGGGAACTGCTGAAAATCTCTTTGTAAATTTGATAGGCAGTTTTAGCGCTCGAGATCGCCACTTCCCCAAGAGCCTCTTTTGCCATTTCTTTCTTTTTGTCCTCTGATTCCATGATTTTTTCCAATAATGGATCGACCAGGGTATCAATCCGGCTTAAAAAGAAACTGGCCACCGAGGCGATTTGATTCATTGGTTTTCCTTGTGCTACCCGTGATTCAAGTCCTTCAACATAGGCTTCAGCAACTGCCCGGTAACGGGGAAGGCCAAAAAGCAAGGTCACGTTGACATTGATGCCTTCGCTGATGAGTTGCCTGATGGCAACCAACCCTTCGGTTGTTGCCGGTACTTTGATTAAAACATTGGGTTTGTTCAGTGCGGACCACAACCGGCGGCCTTCCTCAATGGTGCCATTCGTATCGTGCGCCAGGTGCGGGTTGACTTCCAGGCTTACATATCCGTCTTCTCCGGCTGTCTTTTCATACAAGGGCCCGAAAACGTCAGCAGCACTCCTTACATCCTGCTGGCTTAGCGTTTCATAGATCGTATTAATATCTTTATTCAGGAGTGCCAGCTTGCGTATTTCAGGATCATAAATATTACTTTCCGCAATAGCTTTCTCAAAAATGGCCGGGTTCGAAGTCATTCCCCGCAGTCCATCTTCATCAATCAAATGTTGAAGTTCTCCGTTAACAATCAGATCACGCCTGATATAGTCGAGCCAAATGGACTGACCCAGGCTTTCCAGTTTTTTTAGTGGATTTTTC
>JAUXUF010000213.1 GCA_030684645.1 Bacteroidota bacterium
GCTCAAAGTAAACTTCTGATGCCATAGTTAATGATCTTTAGAGTGAATACCTTCAGCAAAGGTAGCTCCATTTTCATCATCTTTGGCGAACGAAGTCGGTCATGAGGGTTTCATATTGTATCCACCCGGATTGACAAACGGACCTGTAAAAAGATCAAGGACAATTTTGAGAAGGAGAAAGTCCAGAAGTTCATCAAGGAACTGGAACAAACCTACCAATTAATCAAGGATGAACCAAAGGAAAAGATTAATCTGAAATTTACTGCAACCAGTAAGAACCTGAAGCAAAACCTTCAAAACCTTTTCGCCGAGCTCAACCGGATGGATTTTATTACCAATAAACAAATGTACAATGATGCATTGAAACTATTTCATATTGAAATCAGGTCAGTCCAGAAAGGGCATCTGGTTTTTGTGACTGATGGAAACGGAAACCCCGTTCGGCACCCGATTCGGATGTCAGACTTTGAGGAAAGACCCATATTTTATCAAGCGCAAGAGAAATCTGAGAGGAAAGGTCAGTCTGGCATCCATATTATAGATGGTCAAAGTTCTGACAATAAGGTTAATTCCCATGAAAATTACAGGAACTCCATAATGTTGGTTAATTTATTACGTTTGATTCCCAGCTATTCGGATAAAAATAGTTTCAGGATGAAAAAGCAGATAATAAAGAGTAGAAGAAAAGGACAAAGAAGGTTGTAAGTTATTTGTTATTTGAATTTCAGATAAAGTCGACTTTAGTGCTTTTATCTGAAAATTGTTGATGCCGTTTGCTTTAATTTTTAGATGTCAGTACTTTTTTAAGCATTTTGATTTGCCTGTTTTTCTCCATTGAAAAGCTGTGGTTTGGCAGAAACAGAGAATTTGTACTTGTCTCCCCTGTAAAATGATTTTTCGATCTCTACAATTTTACCATCAGAGGAAATTACTGCCCCATCCAATATAAAAACGGCAAGTGGTATTTCTGTGTCAAAATAATTGTTCGATTCTCCCGGAAGAAAAATAGTTGTTCCCAGTGTGCGTTGAATTTCATCGAGTTTTAGGTGGTATATGTCTTCGAAAATTTTTAGCGCTGATTCCTGCATGTCCATTAGGTTTATTCTCGGACAACAAGTCATCGAAATGTACCTGGTTTCGTCTTTCAATAGAATATCATTGCCATATCGCAAACGGTGGATTTTCAAAACAGAGCCTTCAATGAAGTAATTGCGGCCATTGATATTGGATGAAATGCCGTTTTCCATCACCGTTTTTTCCAGAATAATATTCTTTGGGGTGAATCCTTCTTTAATAAGGTTTTCGTTGAAGTTTGCCTTTACGGCATTAAATGATCCGAGTACCCGGGTCAGGTGTTTGTCTTCCGAACGGTTCAGCACAAAAGTACCTTTGCCTTTGATGCGGGCAACCCAACCATTTAGCTCAACTTCAAGCAAACTTTTTCGTGCTGTGGTATTACTAATCTTGTAGGTCTTGATCAATTCGTTTTCTGAAGGGACTTTATCTCCAGCCTGCAATTCTCCTGATTCTATCCTATTTATTATTATTTTGCTTATTTCCAGGTACTTGGAGATTGTGCTCTTGTTCATAATAGAATGTATTCGGTTGAGATATTAGGTCTAATTCATGTGTTGTATAACAATAGTGCAATAAAACAAAAATAAATGAAAAAAAATGTTAATTTCTAAAAAGCATTCTTATATTTGTATTAAATATTACTTAGTGCGTTAAGAGTATGATTCAGAAATCAAGATATAGTTATTGGGTTATAATTGGTTTGTTATTATTTGCAACCTCCTTAAGCTTTCTCGACCGCCAGGTGCTTTCTGTTTCTATCCTGCAGATCAAAGAAGATCTAAGTATAACTGATATTGACTACGGCTTTATTAATGCTGGATTTCTGGTGAGTTATGCCATCATGTTCACACTGGGTGGTATTTTGATCGATCGTTACGGAAGCCGACTTGGACTTGCTTTTTCTGTTGGGTTCTGGTCATTTGCAACGCTTCTGCACAGTTTGTCTACCAATGTTCTTCATTTTGGTCTGTTTCGGTTTTTGTTGGGAATAGGTGAAGGGGGGTGTTTCCCGGGAGCTATCAAAGCAGTATTGGAATGGGTTCCCAAAAGTAAACACGCATTGGCCAATGGTATTGCGATTGGCGGCTCTGCGGTTGGTGCAGTAGTGGCTCCACCTCTAACTGTGTATTTATTAGGAGTTGTTGGCTGGAGAAGTGTGTTTCTTGTTACTGGTGGGTTTGGTTTTATCTGGCTAATGGCTTGGCTATTTTTTACCAGAAAAAAAAGACAATCTGCAATGCAGTTAACCGAAGAAAGCAAAAGCGAACCTGAAAACCAAAAGGAAAGAATAAAACTCACTGTACTGCTTAAAAATAAAGAAGTAAAAGTCTTTATAGCTATCCGGTTTATATTGGATCCGATCTTCTACTTTTATATGTTTTGGATACCCAAGTATTTAAGCGAAGTCCATTCTTTGTCACTCGAAGCTATTGGAAAGATTTTGTGGATTCCATTTCTGGCATTAGGGCTTGCCAATGTCCTGGGAGGATGGATTTCTGATTTAGTCTTCCTAAAAACGTCAAATCTTAATCTATCACGAAAACTGATAATGGGTATCGCCGCGGCATTAACAATCC
>JAUXUF010000215.1 GCA_030684645.1 Bacteroidota bacterium
TCATTTATCGGACAGCTATTCGGATGTAGCGGTTACAAAGTTGTCTTTATTGATATTGATCAGACAATTATTGACGGGCTTAACAATCACGGAAGTTATCGGGTTGTCATTAAGGGCGAGAAAGAAGAGGAAATTATAGTACCAAATGTAGAGGCGATCTCCGCTTTGGAGAAGGATAAGGTTATTGAAGCTGTTTCAACTACCGGAATTTTGGCAGTTTCGGTCGGCAAGAACATACTTGAAAAAATTATCCCTGTGATTGCTGCAGGTTTAGTACTCCGGAATAGTAATAATCCGGGAATTCCGCTTGATATCATCCTTGCTGAAAACATGAGGTCTGCAGCTGATTTTGTGAGGGAACATCTGATGAAGAACCTTCCTTCCGGTTTCCCATTGGAGACTATGGTCGGTCTTGTGGAAACCAGTATCGGAAAGATGGTCCCCATTATTCCGCAGGCCGAACTGGAAAAAGATCCGCTGGTCGTATTTGCCGAACCTTACAATACGCTCATCGTTGACCGGAAAGGATTCATGTCACCCATTCCGCAGATCAGGGGACTGGCTCCCAAAAGCAACATTAAAGCCTGGGTTGACCGCAAAGCGTTCATTCATAACCTGGGTCATGCCACGGCGGCTTATTACGGGCATTATCTTCACCCCGAAGCTGTGTATATGTACGAAGTTCTTGGCAACAGGGAAGTATTACTTTTTACCCGGGCGGTGATGCTTCAATCGGCGTCTATATTAAGGGCCGCTTATCCTGATGAATTTACATTTGCAGAGTTGGAAGACCATATTGATGACCTGATCAGTCGTTTCAGAAACAAAGCGTTGCAGGATACCATCTTCAGGGTAGGTCAGGACCTGATCCGGAAACTTGGTCCTGACGACCGCTTTATGGGAGCGATACATCTTGCGAGACAGTACCAAATGCCGTATGATTTGATTCTTGAGGCTATGACCTATGCTTTTTATCTCAAAGCTTCTGATGAGAACGGGAACAGATATGCACAAGATATTATGTTCGACAATCACTTATTAGTTGGTATTGAATCTGTACTTCAAGATGTGTGTGGGTTCGACTCAATAGCAGATAAAAAAATGATTGAGGAATTTATAAATCAATATGCAGCTCATACTAAAACTGAATCGTATAGAGGAAACAAAAAATCCATAGGCGAATAAATTGACCATTAAAATATGAAAACTAAAGCTGTTCGTTTATACGGAAAAGAAGATTTGAGGCTGGAAGAGTTTGAACTTCCGGCCATCACAGCCGACGAAATTCTGGCAAAAGTAGTTTCAGACAGCATTTGCATGTCATCATACAAGGCAGCCAAGCAGGCTACCGACCACAAACGTATTCCGGCTGACGTGACTGAGAATCCGATCATCATTGGTCACGAGTTTAGCGGCGAATTGGTCGAAATTGGCGACAACTGGAAACACAAGTTTAAAGCGGGACAGAAATTTTCCATTCAACCGGCTATCTATTATGAAGATGGTCCGGTGGGCGTGTTGAGCGCTCCGGGTTATTCGTACCCATACATTGGAGGGGATGCTACTTATGTGATCATCCCGAAAGATGTGCTTGTCCAGGATTGCCTGCTGGCCTACGACGGTCCGGGCTTTTATCCGGCATCGCTGTCCGAACCGCTTTCGTGCGTGATTGGCGCCATGCATGCCAATTACCACACCACGCCGGGTCCGTACATCCACAACATGGAAATTGTAGCCGACGGCAAAATGGCGATTCTCGCCGGTGTTGGCCCGATGGGTCTGGCAGCCATCAATTACGTGATCCACCGCGCCGACCGCAACCCAAAACTGTGCGTGGTGACCGACATCGATCAGGCCCGGCTCCGACCGCGCCGCTTCAATTTATACCATTGCCGAAGCTGCCAAACGGGGCATCGAACTAATTTACCTGAATACAAGTGTTAGTAATCCGGTTGAGGAACTTCGCCGCATTTCCGGAGGTACCGGTTACGACGATGTATTCGTGTTTGCCCCGGTTCCACCGGTCATTGAACAGGGTGATTCCATTCTGGCTTTCGATGGCTGTCTGAACTTTTTTGCCGGGCCATCTGACCCGACCCTGGGCGCCAAACTGAATTTTTACAACGTGCATTACGCTTACACGCATATCGATATGCCTTTGACAGCGATTTCCGATTTTGCAGAGAAAGGAAAAACAGATCCGCTGTTTGCGAAACTCGCTGAGATCTGCAGCCGCCATCATGGACTATGGTCGGTTGAAGCTGAAGAGTATTTGCTGGCAAATGCATAAAATGGAAACAATTATAAATTAGTTATCATTTTTATTACGGTATATCCGGTAAACGAGAATGAAAACAGGGAAAAAGTCCTGAAATGCTAAAGGCGATTTCCCTGGGTAAACACAGAGGTGAAAGGTGGTTTTGAGCATAATTTTGTAAGCATTAATTTTCCTCCGGCTTCCGATGATCATCCTCAGATTACTTATCAGCTAGAAATAGTTAGTATTTATCCCGATGTAGCAGCTATAAAAGATGACCAGCTTTACGATGGTTTCAGACGGAATTTCATTATAAAATTTACCGAACCATTCAAGATAATGAGATTAAAATTAATACGCTAGAATAAAATGCCTGTTTTTGGAATATTTGTACCTTTAATCCCTGTTAACTTCAGGATTAATATACTACTTTGACTAATTATTGTATTGATTTACATATATTTACACCCACAAAACAGATTCGTACAAGCAATAAAACCAGACCGCTGATGCATATTTTTAATCAAACAGGAAGATATTTTGCCCTACTGCTCAGAGTTTTCAGCAGACCCGAAAAGTATAGCTTATACATTAAGCAAACCTTTAGTGAAATTGATAATCTCGGAGTTAAATCTGTTGGTATTGTGGCTATTATCTCAGTTTTTATGGGAGGGATCATGACTTTACAGGTGGCGTATAACATGACAAATCCGTTATTGCCAACGACTTTGATTGGCCTGGGTAATCGCGATTCCCTGATTCTTGAGTTTTCATCAACGATTATGGGATTGATTATGGCCGGGAAAATCGGATCAAACATCACTTCTGAAATTGGCAGCATGAAAGTAACTGAACAAATTGATTCGCTTGAGATAATGGGTGTGAATTCTGCCAGTTACCTGATCCTGCCTAAAATCATTGCAGTCGTTTTAATGTTTCCCTTTCTGTACATTTTAAGTGTGTTTTTTGGATTGATTGGAGGTATGATTGTCGGGCCTGCTGTTGGGGCCGTTTCGGTTACCGACTACTTAAATGGTATTCAGTCTTCATTTACTCCCTACTATGTTACTTTTTCACTGATTAAATGCCTGGTTTTTGGTTTTCTGATTGCCTCTATTTCTGCTTTCTTTGGATACACGGTTGAAGGCGGTGCATTCGATGTTGGTTCGGCCAGTACAAGGGCGGTGGTAAATACGAATATACTGATCCTGGTTTGGGATTTGATTTTAACTCAATTGCTTTTCTAAATGATCGAAATTAAAAACATATACAAGTCGTTTGATCAGAAAGAGGTTCTGAAGAATATCTCGATGGTTTTCAATCAAGGCGAAACAAACCTGATTATCGGGCGAAGCGGATCGGGGAAAACAGTTCTGCTGAAATCTATTGTTGGCTTGCATGAAGTGGACAGTGGACATATCTTTTACGACAACCGCGATTTTACCTTGATGAAAGCCAAATTCCGGAAGAAACTCCGGCAGGAAATGGGTATGGTCTTTCAGGGCGGTGCCTTGTTCGACTCCATGACTGTTGAAGAAAATGTGCGTTTCCCGCTCGATATGTTTTCAACACTTTCATTTGCTGAAAAACAAAAACAAGTGGATTTTTGCCTTGAACGCGTTAACATCTCTGATTCCAACAAATTATCTCCTTCCGAGATTTCAGGAGGAATGAAAAAACGGGTAGCGATTGCCAGGGCGATTGTGATGAACCCGAAGTATTTGTTTTGCGATGAACCAAACTCCGGACTCGACCCGGAAACTTCGATGGTGATTGATGAACTGGTTCATTCGATAACCGTTGACCTGAAAATTACAACCATCATCAATACCCACGACATGAACTCGGTGATGGAAATTGGCGACAATATCCTGTTTATTTCTGAAGGTGAAATGTGCTGGGAAGGTAACCGTAAAGAAATTCTACAAACCGAAAATCAGCAACTTCAGGAATTCGTATTCGCCAACAAACAATATCAGAAGATTCGGGATGATAAAATAAAGGAGTAATCTCCATAATCAGACAAATTGATTTTCCAAAAATTAACCTCCGTTCCCAGAAAGAATTTGAAATGAAATTTAAACAGTAATCGAGTTTTACTTATCCTTTCGGTGAAAGCGTAATTACCGGGATGATCATCTCTTCCAACGAAATGCCCCCATGCTGAAATGTATTCCGGTAATATTGAGCGTAATAATTGTAGTTATTCGGATAGGCGAAAAAATCGGTGTTGGTGGCAAAGATATAGGTGGTGCTTACATTCCGCGATGGAAGATAAATCGAAGCCGGATTTTTAATGTCGTAAATAGATTTGGCGTTGTAATTAAGGTTTCGGCCCAGTTTATAGCGCAGATTGGTATTTGTTTCCCGGTCGCCTATTACCTTCAGCGAATTTTCAACGCGGATGGTGCCGTGGTCGGTAGTCAAAACAACTTTGACCTTATTTTCAGACAAAAGTTTCAGCAAATCGAGCAGCGCTGAATGGTTAAACCAGCTAAGTGTCAACGACCGGTATGCCGATTCGTCGCCGGCAAGTTCCTTGATCATGTCCATTTCGGTGCGGGCATGCGAAATCATATCCACAAAATTAAAGACCATCACCGACAAATCGCTCTGAAGAATGTTGCTCAAATAATCGGTTATTTTTTTGCCGCTTTTAGCGTTCGTTATTTTTTCGAAAAACAGTTTGTAATTCTTTCCCAATCTGGCCAGCTGGGTCTGTAAAAGCTCGAATTCAAACCGGTTTTTATGCCCTTCATTGTCGTCATCATCCCAAAAATCAGGATATAACCGCTCTATTTCGGATGGCATTAACCCGGCAAAGATGGCATTGCGGGCATACTGAGTCGCAGTAGGTAAAATACTGCAGTAAAGGTCCTCTTCCTCCACATGGTAATAATTGTTCAGCACAGTTGACAGGACACGGTACTGGTCATACCGCAAATTGTCGATCACCAGTACAAAAACTTTATTGCCGCTGTCAACCAGCGGGATCACTTTTTTCTTGAAAATATCGGGTGAAAGTAAAGGACGATCGGTTGGGTTTTTGCCGAACCAGGATTGGTAATTATTCCGGATGTACCGCGCAAAAGAATTGTTGGCTTCTGATTTTTGCATTTTCAACACTTCATCCATCGCCGAATCTTCGGAACTGCTCAGTTCAAGCTCCCAAAAGACCAATTTCTTATAGACCTCGACCCACTCCGGAAACGAAAGCTTATCGCTGATCTGCATCCCGATTTTGGAAAACTCGCTCTGATAGGCCGATGTGGTGCGTTGGGTAACCAATCGCCTCTGATCGACATTCTTTTTTATTGAAAGCAGTATTTGATTTGGATTGACGGGTTTGATCAGGTAATCGGCCATTTTCGAACCAATGGCTTCGTCCATAATGTCCTCTTCCTCGCTTTTGGTAATCATCACTACCGGAACATTCGGATCAATGGTCTTTATTTCACTCAGCGTTTGCAAGCCGCTCAATCCAGGCATGTTTTCATCCAGAAAAATGATGTCGAAAAATTCCTTCCTGACCAGTTCAATCGCGTCAGAACCATTGTTGGCCGTAACAACTTCAAATCCTTTTTCCTCCAAAAAAATAATGTGCGCACGCAATAAATCAATTTCGTCGTCGGTCCAGAGTATTTTTGTTTTCTTCATTCGATATGATTTTGTCTAGTGAATCCCGGCAAGCTAATAAAACCGGTTGAAAATTCAGGGTTTATTTGCCCTTGGTTACGTATTTTAAAACTAAAGCAGCATCAGTTGATGACAGGCCAGCCCTAGGAGCCATATTGGACACAATATAACTCCAGTTTGAAGACGTATAGCTGTCGGTTGATGGAAGACCATGACAATTTCCACATCTGGACAAGAACAAGCTGCGACCTTGCTGCAATTGGGAAAGTGTAGCCGAAGCTGTAACATCCGAAGCTGTCGGAACATATGCCGAACTACTTGTTGGAGAAACATTACTTTGCTGACATGAACTGAAAAAGAGTACCATTCCAAACAAAAGAACTGTAATAGATTTTAATTGTTTCATCTAAATCTGATTAATAAGTTAAATCATAACAAGTTTTTATAACTCAGCTAAAAGAATGATCTGTTTGCCTGGGGTGCTGCTTTTGGATATATCGAAGGCAATTTCAGGAATATTTAGAGTCTGGTGTTCATGAACTTGTGATATAAACAATTTCAAATGGAAAATAGTATCAGTTTAACAAACTTTAACCGATTCGGCCACCAAAGTCCAGGTCCTCCCAACTGAAACTTGAAATTTGGAAGATGGAACCTTTTACTGTTTCAGGTAAAACTTTTTGTAGAATTCCATGTAGGTCAAAATGTTTTTATTCTGTCTGAAAATCAGTTCGTTATCAGGAGTAATGATAAAATGGCGGTAGTTTGCATTCTCAATCGATCCGTAAACTTGCTGATCTTTGGCAACAGCCCGAAGATAATCCAATCCGGATTGCATGGTTGAAAGTCCTTCAACTTTTACCATGATCCTGAAATCATCGAGCATTGTGGACGATACGGTGAGCGATTGTTGCGCATATTTTTGCTGATTAAACTGCCTGATTGCCCCAGCGAGCTGATCTGCGTTGGCTTCCTCCTTCGAAATAATCAATACAAACGACTGATTACCCTGTACATTCAGATTATATGGCCCTTTATAGGCAGGCTTTTCCGGAAGTTGAGCATTCGCGCCGTCACCTGTATCAATGTATTTGGCCTTGAAGAAGTTCAGATATTCTGCAATCCGTTTGGTTTCGGTGAGCTTTTTCAGATTGGCATCGGTAATTACAAAATTACGGTAGCTCAGGGTATCGAGACTGCGGTATAATTTTCGGGTCGCAACAGTTTTGGTAAAGTATCCGATGGCCTCATTTTTGGTTTTAAAAGGTCCGACAATCATTAATTGATAATCGGCCACCTGGCTCTGACGGATCGACAAATCTGCCTGACGGTATTGGTCGCGGTTATGCGCACTGAACCCCGCAGTGACTTGTTTCAGGTTGACTCTCGGATCATTAACTGCGATTACAAAATTCTGACGTCCGGATTCTTCGCCTGAATAAATATCAAGACCTGAACCGGTAGGCGCCACGGTTACAAAACTACCTTTTTCTTTCAGCTGATATTCCTCCTGCTGCATTTTAGCAAGCAATTCTTCCGGTTCTGGAAGTTCTTCATCCGAAAAATCGCCAGTGATAAAATGGCTGTAATTTTTGATGAAAAATTTCAGGTATTCAGCAAAATCCTTGTCAGCAGTGATTTCCCTGAAATTGGTTGAAGAAGCGATGAAATTCACATATTTAATGTTTTTGAGCGCTTCAAAAACGATTCTTCGCTTGATAATAGACCTGAAATAGATTAATCCCTGTTCCTTGTCGTTGAGCGAACGCACCAGGATCAGCGAATAATTGTTATTCAGATTTTGTGTTTCAATATCGAAATCGACTTTGGTATAATGATCGATGTTGTAATTGGCCAGATCAAATTTTAGCCGGTTAAGGTCAATCTTGGCATCTTTGGGGTAGGCGATCACAAAATAATGAAGCAAATCTTCATCATACGAGAATTTTCCTTCAAATTCGTCCATGCCTTTTTTATTCACTGCCAGCAATTCATTGTTTTTAATCTGGTCGTTCAGGTAACCGGATGCTACCATTTTCTGATAATCTACCAAAGTGCCGTCCTGAATTAATTTCAGGATTTGTTCAGCCAAAGGTTTTGGTTCGGCTTTGGGATAAGTTGAAATGTATTCGGTCAGCAATTTCCTGAAGTTTTCACGGTTCGAGGCAGTGCCTTCAGCAACAGTACTGATAAATTTGATTTTCGGGACCAGCAAACTGTCAGGTTGCATCTGCATAATCTGATCGGTTAATTTTCCGGCCTTAGCGTATTGTCCGTTTTTGAATTCAAGGAATGCTTGCTGATAAATCCTGTTGGTGCTATCAGTCCGTGCTTCCAGTTCGATAAAATAATTCGGATTCAGCAAATATTTGGCATATTTCGATTCAGGATATTTCCCGGTTATCAGGTTTTTATAAGATTCGGCCTTTTCCTGATTGTTCTGCTTGATATATAAATCCCACAATTCGAACCACGACGAAAGGGCAAACAGGTTATCAGGATAACGTTTGTTCAGGTCTTCGAAAGCCCCGATTGCCCGGGGAAAGTCGATGAAATCAGTTTTAAAGATGCGTCCTTCATTAAATAAGGCATTCCGGATTTTGGAATGAGAAATGGTCATCAGCGAATCGTTCACAGGCAAGTTCTGTGTATAAAAGTCGCGGCTTTTTGGATCGGATATTTTCTTTGTTTTTCCTTCGGTAGTCAGGAGCGAATCTTCCTCCATTTTAGCTTCTTCTTCTGTTATGTTCCGCTTATCAGACCTTCGCCAGCCGTCTTCCAGTTTACGCTTTCCCCACAGCCGTTCAAATTCAACCTTCCCGTAGGCAACAGTGGTCGGACTGTAAAAATACCAGCCAGCCCCTTCCTGCTTCTGGCTCAATCCAAAACGGCTTTCGTTTTGCCTGAAATAATTCCGGTCCATCATCTGAGTCGATTCGGCCAGTTTGGCCTTGGCCTCTTTTGCGTTAACCTCTGCGATCCATTTATCGATCAGGCTATTCCTGGAAGGTTCATCCATCAGGGCGATCCGCTGAAGGCTATCTTCGCGCTCAACCGCATAAATGTTGTCGGTTAACCGGGTCAGGCTTTTGTGCCGGTCAAAAATCTGCTGGTAATTGGGATACTTATCGTCAATCACTACCATCGCGCTGTCGTAATAACTTTGAGCCTTTTTGTATTCAGGTTCCTCAAAATAAATCTGGGCCAGCGTTAAACACGAAAGAGCCCGTTGATACAAGTTATCAACACTCATCGAAGCTGATTTGGAATATTCTGCCTTTGCCTGCTTTTTGTTGCCTTCTTTCCACGAGATGTTACCCATAGCAAAATAGATCTGATCGCGGAACTCCAGGTTTTTCTTATCTCGGAGCATTCTGCGCAATTCCTTTTTTAGTTTATCCACATCGCCTGTGCCGGTAAAGGTTCCGGCTGCACTGATACGGGCGTTGAAAGCCATTTTGTAGGGCGGGTTCATTCGCGCAACCTCCCTGAAAATCTGAGAAGCTTTTTCAGGATTACCGGTTTCATGGTACCATTGAGCCAACACATACTTGTATCGCATCCGGTCCTGTTTATTACCGGTTTGTTTTACTGCTATCGAAAGGAATGGAATGCCTTCGGTGTATGAAAATTGTTTGGCATAATAATCAGAAGTTGCGGCGGCCAACTCGCCTTCCAATTTATGCGGAAAGTTCTCATCGATCTGCAATTGCTGGATGATTTCGTAGGCTTCCACATATCGTTCAAGTTCAGTATAACACCTGATCAGCCAAATATTCGCGGTATAACGAGAAGGTTCATCTTCAAATTTCCGGACTACAAACGAGAAATTCTCGATGGCCGAAGCATAATTATGCTGGTAGAAATAAGCCTTTCCCATCAGGATATAGGCATCGTCAACCCAATTGTTGAATTCATCGCGGCTGGCAAACTTGATGTAGGATTTACTCCTGTTTTTCCGGCGTTTGGGTTTTTTGGTAATCGAATGGGATTGAATCAGTTTGGAGCCTTTGAGTATTGCATTTTCCATATCGGCTGTGGCTGCCTTTGCTGATGAAGGGTTACTCGATTTATATAGAGGCAAAACTTTCGAATAATCGTCTTCCACAGAATTATTGATCTTTACAACCCCTGCCCTCAGGCCCTCTTTCCCATTGTAATAGACATTGTAATGAGCAGTAACATTGTGATAGGCGCGCGAAACAGCAGTGTTTTTTTCGGTCGTACATCCGGCCAGAAAAAAAAGCACTGTAACAAGGAAAAAACGATATAATAAGTGTTTGCCCAATATCTGAATTAAGTTGACTTTAGGATAAACTGCCAAAATGGAATAATATTGTATAAATCTTCCCTGAAAATAGCGGTTTCCCTTAATAATTTGGGCTTTTTAAACCCCGTACAATATTACAAACTTTCAATGAATTGCCGAAAGAAAGCCTTAATTTGGGAAACTTAATTATTCGCCGGGGGACAGCTTATGATACGAAACAAAATCTACTCCATTTTTCATCCTGAACAATTTCAGTGCTGGACACGAAAACGAAACTATTTCGAAGGCTGGTACTTTAAAGTGGTCAATGAAGCTGAGACCAAAGCTTTCGCTTTTATTCCCGGCATTGCTATTGAAGGATAGGGCAAAGGACATGCTTTTATCCAGTTTACCACCTACAACCAAAGTGTGTTGCGGAAATCGGTGATCGACGCCGAAAAAGTGGAACTGGTGATGCGAAACAAGAAATACCTGCTCGAAATTTTCGTCCGTTGCGAAGCTGCCACTGCACTGGCCTCTCCTATCCTGGGATTGAAGGATGGCCGTATTGAAGAAAGCATGAATGCGTGCGTCGAAGTGAACCTGACGAATCGGCAATCCGGTAAAATAATTTTCAAAGATACCGGCCGAAATGCCGGACTGGAAGTTGCCGGAAAGATTGAAAAAATCATTATTTTCTGAAAACAGGAAACGTTTATAAACTGTTGAATTTCAAAAAAATAAATTATACTTTCACATGTTTCTAAACCTGAACGAATATGAGATCAAACCCGGTCATCAAGCTTCGGAACATGATTTATGTTCTGGCTTTTTTTGGATTCTCCCATGGAATTATCAATACAGCTTCCGGCCAATCTCAGAATTACGGAGGTTTTAATGTTCAACTTCTACCCGAATGGAATTACAGTGATGTTAAAAGTGCAGGCGATTTTTATGTATTCCTGAACAGTCAGCAAAAAATTGAGGTTGCTTTTAAAAAAGAACCTGCACCTTGCTTGAATCCTTCGGAATTTACCAAACTGATCTTACCGACCATTCAAAACTTTCAAAAGGAACAATGGATCATCGAGCAACGAAAACCGGCTGTCCCGTATTCATTTGCAGGGCAAAACAGTTGTCATTTCATGAAATTGAAATCGAGGGGAACGGGCCAGCAGAAGTTTGTCCTGAATCCGTTGGTTAAGAATAAAATGTACCAGATTGAAATCACTTCCGAAACACTTCTGACCGATCCACCCTCCGAGGCCCTAAATTTTATCGCTCAGGTTTCTACCACAGACAGCCCTGCAACTGCGGCTAAGAAGAACGTCAACCAGTCTGTTATCGCACAAAATAATACCAGCGAAAGACCAGCTGATACCAGGACGGATGACGATCTTTCAGGTTTCACAAAAGTGAAAAATGCACCAACCGCCAGCAGTTCAAATTCCGAAACTCTATCAACTTCTTCAACCACTGGGATTTCCTCCCCGGCCGGATCATCCGAATACGATTCTGCAATTTCGGTCAAAGCGGCATCAATACCAGATGGGGACGAACAGGAATCCGTCGTCAATCCGATCGGAACCGTAAATGCAATTCCTGCGGATGCGGGTTGGGCATTGGGTTTGGCAAAAAATCCCAAACCCCTGTTAGACGCTCTTGAAGGTGGCCGGCCGGGAGGTGAAGTCAGCGCTATGATGGCTTTGTTACGACAAGCCCAAGGGCCACTTGACGAAAACGAAGACCAATCCTTGATGAAGCAGTACGCAGCTCAATCCGCTTCAGGCTCATCAAAATCTAAACAAAGTATTCGCCAGCAGAGTGAAATGCTTTTAAAGGCCATGATAAATAAACAATTGATGACCCAGGCAGCCTGGGAATATGATTTTGCCATAGCTCAAAATGAGATTGCCGGCCTGATGCAAGATAAAGAAGAGTTGGAAATGACGGCACAGTTGGCTGAAATGCAAAAAGACATTATACAGGATCAGCAAAGCACTATAGAAAACATTGTTAAGCAAGTTGAAGCTGTTGCACCAATACCAACTCCGGAAGAACTGGCTGAGGAATTACAGGAGGAGAATGCGAATGCTTCCAAAGTAGCTTTAGCCGTTGGAAATGCAGCTAATTCAGGTAAAGATGCGGACAAAAAAGCTGAAACAACTGATGCGAATAGTGAAGTCGATGCCATGGTCAGCCGGTATTTCGCTTTGCGTGATGAACACCGGATATTGAATGCAAGTTGCAACGCCGGAAATACATCAGCATGTACCGAAGCTACAGCGATTTACCGTGAAGCAATGGATATCAGGAAAAAACTCGAAGCAAAAGGAATAGATGTATTGAATTACAAAAAACCGGAACCCAAACCTAAAGAGGAGCAAACTCCAACCAAGGAAGAACCTTTGCTGACACCATCGAAACCTGATCCGAATTTGACTCCTGAACAAAATCAAGCCATAGCTGAACATGAATACAATATTATTGCAGCTCAAAAATCAGCCAATGCAATTCGCAAGGAAATGGCGGCAGAAAAGGATCCTGAACGACTAAAAGAACTCAGGTTTCAGGCACTTCACATGGATCAGAATGCTCACGACAGCAAAGACCTTATAGAATCGATTAGGACCGGGACCATCGTCAAAACCAGAGGCCCATGGGATGAACATGCAGCGGTTACCCTGGCCGAAACATCCAGAAAATTACGGGAAGATTTCCAGCGTGCCAGTCAGATGCAGGCAACTTATGTAAGAATGCTTAATGTCCTGAAAAAATACAATCCACAGGAAGCCGAGAAATACCAAAAAAGCATGAGCAGCGGTGTCATCAAAGGAATCTATGAGCCTGGAGGTTTTGCTAAAGCCCAACAAGCGCTTGACGGTCTTTATGCCAGCACCAAAGGAGCTACACAATCCGAACAAAAGAAACTGGAATCGCAGCAAACGAAAGCAAACGAATACCAGGCTATGGTGGAAAGACACCTTGGCTATGTTGAAACACTTAAATCCGGCTGCGATAAAGCCATCTTTGTCGGCACTCTTTTTACCGGTTTGGCCCCTGGCCTTGCGCTGTCGATGGCCTATGAAGGAGCAACCACCGGCATCGAAAAAGGACCAAAAGAAGCCATGATAAATATGGCCAAACAAGGCGCTACCATGCTGGCAATGGCTGGGGTTATGAAGGCCGGAAGCTGGGGCATCGGCAAATTGCTCAATCCGAAAGTTGCTCAAAGTGAAATTAATACCTTCAAAAATATTCTTGATGCCAATAAATACAAACAGGAAATGGAATGGAATCAGGCTTTGGTAAATCAATTGAAGGAAAAAGCAACCGCTTTTGAAAGATGTAAAGCTTTGGGTGGAAAAAACTATCTTGAAGTCCGCAAGGCGCTGGACGATGCAGTATCAGCAGCCAACAGCAGTGGATTGGCCAAAAGGATCATGAAAAACGAATTAACGGCGCTGGAAAACCAAGCCAAATCAGGATTGGCTAAAGATTTAAGTAAACTAAATGAATGTGCTAGCTATCAAAAAGTTTTTGACAACCGGCTTCAGAAAAATATCTATCCCCGGGCAGACGCAGAAATGATCAGCAAGCTTCGCTCCCAAGGTTACAATGTGGAAAAAAGTTGGTTTCAGGAATATCGTAACGCCTGCAGTCGTGGGGTAAATGCTGACAGAGATCTCGGATTACTTGCCAGCGTTGAGAGTAAGGTTGCCAAAAACGGACAACCTGTTTCAATGGGTCAATTTATGGATGAAGCTCAAAAGGCCTACGATAGTGGTTATAAGTCGATAACTGGCAGGAGCTCCAAACTGGCAGATCAAAGCATTACTACCAGCGCTCACAGTGAATCATTCCCCCTTTCCTGGCTTCAAAAGAAAGTGGAAGGACCCTTCAGTACAGTTGATCCGCCAGTTTCACCACAAGATTTTGAAAAAGCGGGAAAAGCGATATACAACAAAGTTCAAAATGCCCTTACAGGATCCGATCCAGCCTTTGTTAAAATGAAAAAAGCCTGCTCCAGCTTAAGCAAAGACCTCAAAACAAAGGTGTTGGAAAACCTGAAAAACCCGCCTGCAAATGCTGGTGGTTCCCCGGCCTCCCGTCAGGCAGCTCTCCAACACTGGGAACAGGTTCAAAAAGTTATGGAAGATTTTTCGACTGATAAGTGCGATCCTCTCACCACGATGAAGAAACTTCAACAACTGACCGGTACTACCAGTATCAGCCAAAGCGCTGCTGAGATTAAACGTTTGCTAAACAATATTGGGGGAGCTTAGCTAAATCTTAAACTGAATCTCAGCTAAAATTAGAACCTTTTTGGAATCAGAAAGAAACTCTTATTCTTAATCATTCAAAATAAGGAGATTAAATATCATTTTCATGATCTAATTTTAGAAAAAAAACAAAATTACTTATACATTTATTTTCGATTTGGAAACCCTTATTGTGAGATGGATAGTTGCGATTAGTTGTTTATATTAAAACAGGAAGAGAATAACCCAACTCCGCCTGGATATATAGAGGAGAAACTTAAAAAAAACCGTAACAATGAAAAAAACCTGCATCTGTATCACCCTTGTTTTTGGCGTTTTTTGTTTATCCGCCCAGGATATTACAAATTCAGCAAAAAAAGTAAAAAACCAAGTCGTAGCTTCTGAATACGATCGAAATGCGTTGACAATTATCGGACTAAAATCCGATAGTCCTCTGGCCGATCAAATTGCCCGGATGATTGATACTATAAAAATTACCGATAAATTTTACGACAACGAAATCGGATTCCGAACAATTCCTTTCAACGCAACGGTCAATCTGTTCGACAAAGTTCAGCAGGAAAAAACGTTTAAAACGGATGTACTCAATCTCCTGAACGAAAAAAAGGTTGGACAGTCCATCGTAGCTAAATGGTTTAACCGGCAACCTGATGGAACTTTCAACACCAGTGTACTGAAAGAACGCGGGGTTTACAATTCCGACGACAGTGATTTATCGATTGCCACAGCGAGTAAACGTGGCGAATCGGCCATGATGGATGCCGGACTCGGATTGGTCGGTAATTCCTATGTGCTGGTGCTTGGTTTCTCGAATCTGATGACTATGGATGAGTATTACACCAAGATTGAGGCTAAACCAGAAAACCGTATCATGAATGGTATAAAAGGTGACCTCATTGGCCTACTGTATAAACTGAATTTCAATGATTCGGTGTCGTCCGTATTCTTTCAGGACATGTGGGTCAATAAAAACTCGGCTGATTCGAAAACTAAAATTTTCCGGTTCGATGCCAGCACATTTCCACTGGTTCCGGTCAAAAACCTGATCATGCCTGTTCAGGCTACTCAGTTCAATCCTGGACAAACCCTGTCTCCAAAAGTGCAGAAAACTCAGGATGAATTGCTTCGGGGCATGATAAACAGCTCGATGAACAATGTGATGAACCAGCTTACCTACCAGATTTCTGAATTCAAAGTAAAGGCTCAGATTTACAAGACCAACCCTATCGCGGTGAAAATCGGTAAAAAAGAAGGACTTGGATTTGACCAGCGTTATTTCGTTTTTGAGAACCGCGAAACCCGAAAAGGCGAAAAGTATTCAAGCCGTAGGGGAGTTATCAAATCTATGTCGGTTGCAGATAACCGCTCTGTTACTTCCGGAGAAACGCAACCTTCTTATTTTTACCAGGTAGCCGGTGGAAAAATTGACAACATGGGCATGTTTGTCGAACAACGTATTGATGTCGGATTGAACCTGTTTTTAGGTTATCAGCAGAATGCCATGAGCGGTATCGACGGAAGAGTTGAATATTACATCGGACGCGCCTTGTATAGCTCGAAGACCAATAAAATTGCCAAAGGACTTAGTTCATTCAAAATGTATGTCGAAGGTGGTTACAACTCCGGAGATTACACCTTGAATCTGGCTGAGGAAAAAGTTGATCTTTTACGTGTCAGCGCCGGCTTTAATAAAGATTTCTATCTCACCCATAGTATTCATCTGGGGCCATTCATTGGTTATGGGATTGAATCAGCCAGTGGAAAAACTTCGGAATACAAGGTAGAAACACAATTTGTTGAATTGGGTGCCCGTCTTGGAATTAACATTACCTACAACATCCAGCTTATTGGCTCGGCCAATTATTACCTGATGATGGCGCCCGCCGTCAAAGATAAAGATGGAATTGTGATCGATTCCGCTTTAGAATTTAAAGACTATTTCCCTGACCGTGGAGGAATAGGATATTCTTATGGAATTCGTTTCATGTTTTAATCTCTTAAATCCCTCAAAATATGAACCTTAAAAATGTAATGTTAGCAACCCTGGTTTTCTTCCTGTTTTCTTTCGCAACCGAAGCTCAAACCAAAAAACAGCGCGCAGCTGCCGGATATATTATTTCGAATTACGAAGTGGAGTGCATGGGCACCGGAATGGACGGTACCCAGCTGATTAAAGTGTGGGGCTTTGGCCGTAAACCCGATGATGCCATTTACATGGCTAAAAAGAATGCCGTTCATGCCGTAATTTTCAAAGGGATATTGGGCGGAAAACCCGGGTGTATGACCCGTCCGCTAATCAACCAACCTGGAGTAGAGGAAAAACATCGGGAATATTTCAACAGCTTTTTCGCTAATGGTGGCCGTTACCTGAATTTCGTTTCACAAACCGGCGATGGAAAAGTTGACCGCATTAAAGTTTCGAATAAAGATTACAAAATAGGCATCGTGGTTGCCGTGATGCATACGCAATTGCGGGCAGAACTCGAGGCAGCAGGTATCCTGAAAGAGCTTTCGAGAGGTTTTTAACATCAAAAGATTAAGAAATGAAAAAATATGTACTGATATCTATCCTGCTGCTGAGTACAATTCTTGGATTTACCCAAGCCAAAAAGCCAACCATCATGGTTCTGCCGAGTGATAACTGGTGCATCAAAAATGGGTATGTGCAGTCTCAGGATGTAATGGGAACAATTAAAACTTTTCCTGATTATAAAGCTGCTGTACAGAACGACACCGAATTGCTGATGGTTTTGAGCAAAATCAATACGCTGATGGCCGATCGCGGATTTCCGTTGAAAAATCTGGAAAGTGTATTGAAAACACTCGAAACAGAAAGCGCCGAAGTGAGTATGCTCACCAGCAAATCGGGTAACGACCTGGCCGAAACCCCGACCGACATTCTGAAACGCACCGCGAATGCTGACATCATTATCCAGATTACATACGTGGTGAATATGAACGGACCCAAAAGATCGGTCACTTTTATGCTTCAGGGGCTTGATGCCTACACCGACAAGCAAATTGCAGGAGCTCAGGGTACCGGGCAACCATCATTCGCTACCGAATTAACCGTGCTGCTCGAAGAAGCAGTTATTTCGTATATCGATGATTTTACTTCCCGGCTTCAGGATCATTTCAACGATTTGTTTACCAATGGACGCGAAGTTGCCCTTCAGATAAGGGTATTCAACGGTTCAGCCTTCGATCTGGAACAGGAATTTGACTTTAAAGGGGAAAACCTCGAATGTGGCGAAATCATCGAAGATTGGGTATCGGATAACACTGTTCAAAAACGATACAGCCTTTCCGACTATTCCGAAAACCGGATGATTTTTGAACAGGTTCGCATACCATTATTCGACGATCGCGACCGGGCCATGGATACCCGGCGCTGGGTCCGCGATTTACGTTCTATGCTTACCGGAGCTCCATTTTCAACTCCTGTAAAGATTTATACCAAAGGATTGGGCGAAGTTTGGCTCATCCTTGGCGAAAAATAACCAGCATCAACCAAATAAAATATCAGGATGAAACATCTGCTGTATTTGTTGCTATTTGTGCCATTCTTCGGAATGAGTCAGAATAATTTAGGTTCCGCCGATGACAGGGACCGCATCGCCATCGACGTGCTTGTTCCACCACAGGTAGAAGATATTCCGGATCAGGCCCAGGTACTGCTCGAAAACAAGCTGATGGAAGTGGCAGTCAGGAATGGCCTGGGCGGTTCGGGACCTAGCCCCCGGTTTGTGCTAACAGCGAAAATGGCTGTTATTACCAAGGACATTACACCAACCGTTCCACCGATGGAAGCTTATACGTTCCAGATTTACCTGTATATTGTCGATGTGGTTGATCAGATCGTAGTTTCCACGTCAACCATTTCGAGCAAGGGCGCCGGAACCAACAAGAATAAAGCTTACCTTACCGGACTGAGGTCCATCAACATGAACAATGCTGAACTGGAACGGTTTATGAAAACCGGAAAGCAAAAAATCATTGAATATTACAATTCGCGCTGCGATTTTGTGATCGCCAAAGCCAAAGCGCTTCAATCACAAAATAAGTTTCAGGCAGCCATTGCTGCACTTTCAGGGATTCCGGAGGTTTGCAAGGATTGCTACATGAAATCTATGCAGGAAATTGGTCCTATTTACAAAGATTACATCGATCACGATTGCCAGATTTTCACCAATATGGCATCTTCCATCTGGGCGTCCAATCCAACTGCGGCTGGCGCTGCCGATGCGGGGAAAGTGCTTTGCCTGATCGATCCCGATTCAAAATGTTATCCTGAAACCAAAGGCCTGATCGCAAAAATGGAGCAGAAAGTCCAGAAAGACGAAATCCGCGACTGGAAATTCATGGAACGGGTTTGGGGCGACAATGTGGCGCTCGAAAAACTCCGTATCAAAGCGTATCGCGATATCGGGGTAGCTTTTGGTAATAACCAGCAACCAACCTACAACAATATTTTGTGGGTATTCCGGCGATAAGACAAGAATCGAGCATAAGACGAAAAAGCGGAAGTCATCATTCATTGAAACTTCCGCTTTTTCCATTTTTATAAAAACACCTGCCACTTTTTCCCGGTTTCAATATCCATAAACTGACAGACAAATACGGCCTCCAGTTTTTAATCCAGTTTAAAAATTAGTATATTTCTACTTAAATGTAAACCGACCACATGAAATTGGACTTTATTCTTCCCTGAACGATGTTTATTGGGGGCGGCATCAGAAAGCTCTGAAAAAGATTGAAAAAATGAACTCCCAGCCTACCGATGAAAAGGTGGCCGAATTCAGACATTTCGTTTTGGCTAAATGTTATCAAAATGCCAACGATTCTATTTGCGATTATGGCTTCAATATCGACAGCCGGTAAATGAAACAAGACACAGCAAACGTTATGAATGTGTGAATGATGTAACTATTTCAGTAAGTTGTGTAACATTTAATGTTGTGATCGCCTTACCTTTATACCAACAAAGAGGTTGTTCCGGATATTCCACGGAGGGCGTATCTTGAATGAATATATTTTAATTGGTTCTTTTATGGAGGACCAATTAAAATTCACGAATCAAAAAAACAGAATTTCTGAAAATAACCGACATATGCAATTGAACTCAAAACCTTTCAAATTTGGTATAGCGTTAAGCGGGGGCGGAGCCAGAGGAATCGTTCACATTGGCGTGCTGGAGGCTCTTCATAAATACGGCATCCGTCCTGAAATCATTTCAGGAGCTAGCATGGGTGCGCTGGTTGGTGTTTTTTATGCTGCCGGCTTCGAACCTTTACAGATTCTGGAACTCGTGAAATCAAACAAGATGGTAAAAATGTTCAAATGGCAAATGCCTTCGGGCGGATTAATCGATTTGAAGAAAGTTTTATCACTGCTGGAGGAAAATATCGGCACCGATGATTTTTCGAGTCTCAAGAAATCATTTTACTGTTCGGTGGTCAACCTCAACAGCGGCCATTCTGAAATCAAGCATGAAGGAAAGCTTTTTCAATGGGTGATGGCTTCAGCATCCATCCCGATCATTTTCGAACCACAGATCATCGATGGAAATACTTACGTGGATGGTGGCTTGCTCAACAATTTGCCGGTCAGTTGTATTCGTGATCAATGCCGCATTCTGATTGGCGTACATGTGAACCATAACGGTTCAGAAAAGAATATTTCAGGAATAAAAGCAATAGCGGAACGAACATTTCAACTGGTTATGAGCCAAAATGTCCGGGACAGTTTGGCTAAATGTGATTTTGTGATCGAACCTCCTGAAACAAGAAAATTCAATACATTCGATTTCAAGAAAGCTGATGAAATCTTCCGGATCGGTTTTGAAGAAACTGAAAAACGGATTCTCGAAATGTTCGATTCTATTGACTTGAGTCAGATCCTTCAGGAAAAAACAAACCATACAATATAAATTATCTAGTTAGCGTTTTATTTTTGAACCAGATAGCTCAGTTGAAATCAAAAGTCTTCATGTCTTTTTATCTGATAACCTACTCCAATTGTTTAAATAAACAAAACTTACATTTTTTAATTACATTTTTTAACCCTTTTAAATTCAATTCAATGAAAAAGTTAGTATTTATTTTATCAGTTGTGGTGTTGGCTTCGTGCGGTCAGCATAAAAAAGAAATTGCCCGGATGCAATCCAAACAAGATAGTATTGCACAATTAGGCGTGCAGAAAGATAATTCCATTCTGGAATTTATAAGTAGTATGAACGAAATCCAGATGAATATGGATTCGGTTAAAACCCTGCAAAAACTAGTTTCTGTTCAAACAGCTCCCGGAACTGAGTTGAAAGCTGAAGCTAAAAAACGGATCATCGAAGACATTAGGCAGATTAACGACCTACTTCAGAAAAACAAAGAATTGGTAAAATCGATGCAGGGAAAACTTAACCGATCGAACGTGAAGATTAAGGAACTCGAAAATATGATTGCGATGCTGAACAAACAAATGGTTGAAAAAGATGGAGAACTTGCCCGTTTAAATGTAGAGTTGGAAAATCTGCATGTGAATGTTGCCGGATTGAACCAGAAAATCGAAACCATCACAGCCGAAAGCGAAAAAGCCATCAGGGAAAAAACACAAACCATCGAAGCACAGACGATTGCTATAAATACTGCTTTTTATGCTTTCGGAACGAAGAAAGAATTGGAAGAAAAGAATGTGATTGAAAAAGAAGGCGGCTTTTTGGGACTGGGTAAAACCCTCAAAATGAAGAAAGATTTTAACCGCGACTATTTCATGAAGATTGATATCCGTGAGTTTAGCCAATTGCCACTCAATACTAAAAAAGCTAAATTGGTTACTTATCATCCTGAAGGTTCGTTCCATTTTGTTATGACCGACACAAAAACTGTTGAAAGTTTGGTCATCGACAAACCTGAAGAATTCTGGAAAGCTTCGAAATACCTGCTGATTGTAGTGGAATAATTATTCAAGTTAAAAACTATAAATACAAAAGAGGCTTCGGAAACGGGGCCTCTTTTGTTATCGGCAGATCCATATATATTCATTTTCTGCTTTTCTATGTTCATTCCAGTTTGAAAATTTGCGAAATTCAGCCGTAAATCAGGGTAATAATTATACGATTGTTCTTAGCCAATCCATTGTTTCATCCAAACTCTACGGGTAATCCTTCTTCTGATTTTCTCATACGATGGTGGCGGTCCTGTTCTTATTTCTTTGCCGTCAATAAATAGGCCGTCTTGAATGCCCCATTCCTGAAGAGTTTTGTGGTCAAGGGTGTCAAATTCCTGAAAATTGACTTTCTCCTGAAAATTTGCTGAAGCTCGCTTTGCCCGTTCGTAAACCATATTCATTGCCGGACACCACCCGTTCTTAAAGACGGTCACGTTTACTTTTTCACCGCCTTTTTCTGGTTTCTTTTTCGGTTGAATAAATGTTGGGGGAATGGCACGTTCGTCAAATGGTTTCCACAGTAATCGCATGATCCCATTTTTATCAACAACCTGGTATCCTTTCCGCTTGAACCAGGATGCCCGCATAAATGTTTTGTTTACCGGTTAAACTCCAACCGTTTTCCCTGAATTCCTGAAACCACATCTCCATTGGCGTAAACCAGGTTGCCATTCACAAATGTCGCTATTACACTGTGCGAGAACTCAGTGCCATCAAACGGCGACCAACCGCATTTATACAGAATGTTTTTGGGAGAAACCATCCACGATTGGGCCGGATCAACGAGTACCAGATCGGCATAATATCCTTCGCGAATGTATCCGCGGCGATCGATCCGGAATAAGTCGGCAGGGGCATGACACATTTTTTCAATCACTTTTTCTATCGGAATCAGTCCCTTTTTGCTCATTTCGAGCATGGCTGTGAGCGAATGCTGCACCAGGGGCCCTCCCGAGGGAGCTTTAAAATACGAGTGATCTTTCTCCAGAAGGGTGTGCGGGGCATGATCAGTAGCTACCACGTCAATCCGGTCGGCCAGCAAGGCTTCCCAAAGTGCAGCTTTATCTTCTGCCGTCTTAATGGCCGGATTCCATTTGATAAAGTTTCCGTATGTCAGATAGTCTTGCTCGTCGAACCACAAATGATGTACACAAACCTCAGCGGTAATGTGCTTTTGAGCGACAGGGCCTGAACTGAAAAGCTTCATCTCGTCAGCCGTCGAAAGATGTAAAACATGCAACCTGGTTCCGAATTTGGTAGCCAGCGCCACAGCTTTTTCCGACGATTTGAAGCATGCTTCAGCGCTGCGGATTTTAGGATGGGCTGATAATGGAACAAACTCGCCGTATTTTTCACGATAAATGGCTGTATTCCGGATGATAGTTGGTTCGTCTTCGCAATGTGTGGCAACGAGCAATTTGGTATTCCTGAATATTTCTGAAAGAATATTTTCGTCATCGACCAACATATTCCCGGTTGATGAACCCATGAATATTTTAATTCCACAGACCTTTGTGCCATCTGTTTTCAGCACTTCTTCCAGGTTGTCGTTCGTAGCGCCCATGTAAAACGAATAATTTGCTGCCGAAACTTCAGCAGCGCGCCGGTATTTTTGTTCCAGTATTTCCTGGGTAACCGCCTGCGGATTGGTATTGGGCATTTCCATGTACGACGTCACTCCACCAGCCACGGCAGCCCTCGATTCGGTGGCAAGGTCACCCTTGTGAGTTAGTCCTGGTTCGCGAAAATGAACCTGATCGTCGATGGCTCCCGGAATCAGGTATTGGCCGGCAGCATCAATTACTGCTGCACCAGCCGACACTTCAGCCGGAATATTTTCACCGTCAATCACTTTGGTAATGAACTCACCGTCTATTAGTACGGCTCCCCCGAAAATTCGTCCTTCATTAATTATCCGTGCATTTTTTATGAGTGTTTTCATATCTGGCATTTTGTTTACAGAACATTAGAATCAAAAATACTTAATATATAAACAAAAAGACCGCGGTTGCGGTCTTAAAATCAGCTTTTTTATTTTTCGGTCGTTTTCCATTGTACTTTTTCATACGGAGTAAACCAGCTTCTGATCTTCATTTTCAACACTCCCCAAAGCGCTTCGTTGAAAATTCCTCCGCTCATTTTTGATGATCCCTGAGTCCGGTCTTTAAAGATAATAGGCACTTCCACTATTTTGAATCCGTGTTTCCAGGTTTTAAATTTCATTTCAATCTGGAACCCGTAGCCTTTCAGCCTGATGTTATCGAAGTCGATGGTTTCCAGAACCTTCCGGTGATAACATTTAAATCCGGCAGTTGTATCCATGATTTTCATCCGGGTAATGGTTCGCACATATACCGAAGCCATATACGACATGAGCACCCGCCCGAGTGGCCAGTTAACCACATTAATCCCTGAAATATAACGTGATCCGATTGCCAGACTGGCTTTCTCATTGACGCAAGCGGCATATAATTTCTCCAGATCCTTGGGATTGTGCGAAAAATCACAGTCCATTTCAAAAATATAATCATACGGACGTTCCAAAGCCCAGTGAAATCCAGCCAGGTAAGCTTTGCCAAGTCCCTCTTTTCCTGCTCTTTTCAGGATATGAAGTTTGTCCGGAAATTCCGGCAATAGTCTTTCAACGATAGCCGCAGTACCATCTGGCGAATTATCGTCGATAATTAAAAGTTCAAAAGGGGTTTTCAATGAAAATACCTTTCGAATCATATGTTCGATGTTCTCTTTTTCATTGAAGGTTGGAATTAATACCAAATTTTGATGCACGCTGACAGAGTTATAATTTGTTTGCGAAAATACGGCTTTTTATGATTAGAACCCTCATACAGCATCTCTTTAACAATTTTTACCATTTTGCCTTTCCTGGTGGAATGGCGGGAATAGCATCATCGCGGCGTTGAATAGCTTTGCTGAAGAATTCTTTCAGTTTCGCTGTTTCCTTGGGATTAGGTTTGACATCAATTCCTTCTTCTCCCAGATAGAGCCTGTATCCTATTTTTTCTGAATGGACAACTGAAATCCATAAGTTTTCAGGTACACTATACTGACGGTTCATTAACTGGACGTTGTTGCTTTCAGTAGTGGTCGTTAGGGTTGTAACAGTTTTGGCCGTTTTTTCCTGATTCCTGGATTTGTCCTTTTCAGGTTTTTCCTCAGCTGTGGTAGTCATCGAAGAAGTTGATGTAGTAGAAAGCTTTTCGAATTGTCTGTATTCAGTAGAAACAATCCTGATTTTTTCATTGTCAAGACTTAAATACATGACCGAATCGAGCACATCAGTGCCAATAGGAGCTGTAATCTGAATATCAAGCAACATGACTGGCCGCTCTTTTTTCTTTTCCTCAAAAAGGTAAATCGAATGGAAGGAATAATACTGTCGTCCGGATAAACTGCCCGTGTTTTCGGAGGAATAAGCCCAGGGATTCTGTATCAGCCGGATACTTTTAATTTCCTTGTAAGTGTCGTCAGTTTCCATGATCCGGTTTGACATTGCACAGGAAGTCAGCAAATATACCGCAGCAAGTAAGGCAAATGATTGTTTCATATACGACGACAAATTAGTATAACGATCACGGGAATACGACAAAAACTATTCCATTAAATGATTCGTTAGTCCACACACTGATTCCTGGCCGCGGGAGGATTTACAAACATTAACAACTCGCATTAACCTTCAGTTAAACTTTAGGCGTAATCCATTGTCTGATGAGTATTGACTGAAAATAAAGTAGATTTTTTAAAAGATAATTATATATAAATAAAGTAAGATGAAGAAGATATTGTTTGTGCTGTTTTTATTCCTTGCTGTAGGCTCGGTTTTTTCGCAGGTTCCACCTGCTGCCAGTCCGGTTGGAATGAACAATGTGTTGAAGAATGGTAAGATAAAAGGAAAAGTTATTGATGCAGAGACAAAAGTACCCATGGAATATGCCAATGTTTCGGTTTACAGCAAGAAGGATTCGAAACTAATTTCAGGAAGTATTGCCAATGAGTCCGGATCATTTGAAATCAGCGACTTATCTTTTGGAGCGTATTACATTGAAGCCAATTTTATCGGATTCGAAAAAATACAAATCAGTGATGTGAAAATCATACCTAATTCGACAACGGTTGATCTGGGAACCATCGAACTGTCAGTTTCCAGACAGCAGGTTGGTTCTGTCGATGTCATTGCCGAGCGAAACCGCATTGAGTACAAAATTGATAAGAAAGTGATTAACGTGACGAACGACATCAATGCTGCCGGAGGTAGTGCTGTTACCGTACTCGAAAATACACCTTCGGTCGAAGTAGATATTGATGGAAATGTGACCCTTCGTGGTTCGTCAAGCTTCACTGTTTATATTGATGGCCGCCCAAGTGTTTTGAGCGGAAGTGATGCCCTCAAACAAATTCCGTCATCGGCTATCCAGAACATCGAAATCATCACCAACCCTTCAGTAAAATATGATCCTGACGGAATGGCCGGTATCATTAACGTAGTGATGAAAAAAAATGTCCTTTCCGGAGTTAACGGGATCATAAACGTGAACATGGGAACAGGGGACAAGTATGGAACCGATTTGATGCTGAACTACAAAACAAAGAAATACAATCTTTTTTTTGGCGGGAACTGGAACGATGAAACAAATTCAGGAACGATGAAATCGGACCGCGAAACTTATCAGAATGATACCACGACTTTCCTGTCGATGGAAGGACGAAGGGACCATACACATGCCGGCAAACAATTAAAAGGCGGGTTCGATTATTACCTGACCGACAAAACATCGATTACTCTTTCATCAGAATTAGGCAACTATGATTTTGCCAGTATTGGCGGTGGCAATCTGCACACTTACCAGCAACCTGGCAACATCGACATTTATTCGGTACAGGAAAACATATCCTCACGAAGCGGCAACTATGTCACTGCAAAAGCCAGCTTTCTGACCAAATTCGATGAATCGGGTCTGCATAAACTGGAAGGCTCTATTGATTACCGGAACAGACCGGGTATTTCGAATGAAACCATTGATGAGTTTTTGTCGGATGCCAATTATAATCGGACTGGCGAATACTTGACACGCGTGATAACAGATGAAAACAGCACTTCTAATGATTACCGCATGAAGCTGGATTACACCCTGCCTTTAAAAGAAGGGGCAAAATTTGAAGCCGGCCTTCAAAGCCGGATGGAAAACGAAAAGGAATTTTTTAATTTCAGAAACTATGATCCGGTTTCCGGGACATTCATCAACAATCCGCTGTTTACCAGTGATATGAATTTCAAGGAAGATATTCACAGCATCTATTCAACTTATACCGGAAATCTAAAAGCAATTCAATTTATGTTTGGTTTAAGAGGCGAATACACCAATCGCTCCATCGACCATTCGAAAGTTGACAAACCATACACTCTCGATCGGTTTGATGTTTTCCCTTCGGCACACTTCTCGTATGAACTGGTTGATAAAAGCCAGTTTATGACCAGTTATTCCAGACGGATTAAACGACCTGATGGCCGTGATCTGGATCCTTTCCCCAATTACATGAACCAGTACACCATCCGGATAGGAAACCCGGATCTGAAGCCGGAATATACTGATTCATATGAATTCAGCTATATGCGTAAATTTAATGACTCATTTGTTTCGCTCGAAACATTTTACCGTACTACCAACGATTTGATGACGCGTATAACACAAGTGACTGATGGCATCAGTTACATGACTACTCAAAATCTGAACCGGGATTATTCATTAGGCGGCGAGATCATGGGAAATATCAACCTTGCCAAATGGTTGTTGGTAAATACCAGTTTCACCATCTATAATTATAAGATAAAAGGCGAAGTATTGGGCAAGTCGATTGATAAACAAAGTACCAACTACTCAGGACGAATGAATGCAACGGTAAAATTCTCACCTGCCAGCCGGTTACAGCTTACCGGTTTCTACCGCGGCCCATCGGTATCTGCCCAGGGCGATAGTAAATCGATGATTTTTACGAACCTGGCTTACCGTCAGGATTTCATGAAAAAGAAATTGTCTGCAACTCTTAGTGTACGCGATATTTTTGGTACCGGAAAATTTGAAGGCACATCTTATGGCGATAATTTTAAATCGACCTTCAAGATGACACGTGAACCACGCGTGGTGATGCTAACGCTGAGTTACAAAATAAACAATTACAAAATGGACAGGCAGGCGCCTCAGGAAGATAACGCACCAGCGCTTGACAATGGATATTAATAGATCAATTAGAATTATAAGCTATAGAAGCGGAATCCGGGTGACTGGGTTCCGCTTATCTATTTTAATTTCGATTTTCATTAATTTCGAAAAAAGCGAAAAGGTAACCCTGTGAATTACATGTTATATAATATATTTTGTATAATATTTATATATCGATGAATATCAAATACTTACCGTTTATCAAAAATGGGAGGGGGGGGTAAATATTATTTTGTTATTCATAATTTACTTCATATATTAGCTCAGTAAACCATCTGATTTCATTGCCAATATAAAGAAAATCAGGAAGAACGCGGATCAGTTTAAATTGTTGAGGGGGGAAGTTTGTTAAGCATAAATATTAGATAGTCTGAATAAGAAGAACGGAATATCTGTTACTCCTCTTTGAGTGGCTCTGAAAGCTTTTATTTTAGCATTGAAAGATTCAGCAGAAG
>JAUXUF010000197.1 GCA_030684645.1 Bacteroidota bacterium
GCGAAATTTTTTGTAAGTGGGGATAATCTGCTTACGCTTACTAAATTTTCGGGTATGGATCCGGAGGTAGTGTTAGGCCCGGGTGGTGGCTCATCAAGTATTAAATATCCTATTAGTAGGAAAGTATTGTTTGGTATTAACATTGGGTTATAACAAACAAATAGAAACAATCAAATTAAACACACGAATAATGAAAACATTTAATATTAAAAAATATATTTTAGTAGCTGTATTTCTGACTTCCATAAGTGCCTGTGAAAAAAACTTTCAACCTTATGACAGTAAATCTAATGAAGTTGCTTTGACCACTCCGGATGACATACAAATAGCAACATATGGAAACTATTCAATGTTGGTAGCCGAAAATTATACCCGGCATCTACTTACATTAAATGAATGGCCTGGAGACAATGTAGTGCAGAGCGGGGCTGATGGAGACCAGGCCTCCCTTGGCGCTTCCTATCAGCATATTCCTGGGATGTATCCTACCAGAGATTTTTGGGCTCAGTCTTATAAGTTGATTTATTCTTCTAATCTTATCATTGAAAGAATAAAAGATGGTGAATCTCCTAAGTTGGATCAGCTTAAAGGTGAAAATCTATACCTACGTGCCATGGCGCATTTTAATCTAGTGCGTTTGTTTGGACGCCCTTATCCTCAGGGGGATGGAAACAATCCCGGGGTTCCCATTAAGAAAGACTTGAAAGCTGATGATTTTCCAGCAAGAAATACCGTAAAGGAGGTCTATGATTTTGTAATAGCTGATTTGCTGAAGGCATCTTCTTTGATGAAAGATTCTAAAAATGCAAATTTTGCCTCTAAAGAAGTAGCTGAAGCCCTTTTATCTCGTGTTTATTTATTTAAAAAGGATAATGCAAACGCTATTATTTATGCGGATAAGGTGATTAATTCGAACCGTTATTCGTTAGCAAGTACAGCGGTTTATAAGAAATCGTCGACCCTGGTGCCTGAAAGTAATCCGGAAACTATATTCAATATAAGACACACGATTTCTGACAATAAGGATAAAAATTCTGTTGGTTCTTTGTATTACAATGACCCGGCAACTTTATCAACAGGTTGGGGAGAATATTATGCATCCCAAGCATATATGGATTTATTGAATCAAAATCCTCAAGATGCACGCCATGCTTTTATAACAATTCATTATATTAATGGAGTATTACAATATCGTGGGACTTCGCCAGTATATTTTATAAATAAATATAACTGGCAGGAAGG
>JAUXUF010000198.1 GCA_030684645.1 Bacteroidota bacterium
GCAATGCTAACCGAGTTAATATCATTCGGACCAATAAAATCGCCCAGTGTATTCCTGACGTAACTGAACCCGTCGTTATAAAGTGATTCGTTGTAATCGAGATTTGAAATAAAAGAGCCTACATTGTAACTCGACCGGTAGGCATGATTAAAACTCATGGTCTTCACATATTTTTTCAGAAGTTCCGACTTTGAAACAATACCTTCATAGGTGATCCTCCAATTAGGGCGCATGTATTTCAGCGAAGGGAAAGGACTCAATGAAACTTTTTCGGGTGTTTGTCCGGTATAGGCAGCAATAAATGCCGGAACCATCACTTGCGGAGAAGTTGGCCCATAGCCCACCGGGAATCCTGTAATTGGATCCTTTTCGGAAGGGAGATATCCGGTCTGACTATTAGCAATCCGCTGACCGGCGAATCGTTCAGCGATAATTATCCGGTAATCCTTCAGGTTTTGGAATGCCTGTGAAGCAGGAACACTCTCTTTGCCAATTTTGCTAAAAGACGTTTTCAAAGTATTAATCGACATGGTAAAATTACCCTTTACCGAATGGTTCACCGGATCGAACTGACCGCTGGAACTGTTGTAATTAAAGAACTCGGTTGTCCGTTCAGAATAAGTCCGGTTGGCATTCACATCAATCCGGAGATCGGGGAAAGGCTCAACGTTGGCACGGAAATTCCAGGTTTCGCTCCGTGACATCACAAATGGCGAATTGAGAGTGGTGTCCCGGGTAATCCATCCGTTTTTGCCTGCCTTTATTGCAAAGTCTTTGTCCTGCCATCCAAGCAGGAAGGGAATTCCGGGAGCTGTGGCCTGACTGGAAAGATCTCCAAACATGTTATGGTCGGGAGTATATTTACCTGTTCCAAAGATGCGTGGTTGTGGCATAAAACCAGGCAAAACGGTTCCATCAGTCGCTGAATAACTCAACGAAATACTACGGACGCTCATTAATGCGCGTGCGGTATATGAAATTAGTTTTTGCCCGATATTACCATTTGGCTCAACCTTTCCCTTGACGACAAACTTGACTCCGGATGCACTTTTTTCAGGAGTAAAAGTGATGCGGTTTTCGTTGATAATGGCAACCTTCCCATCCACTACCGAACCATCTTTGGCTATCGCAGTCAATTCCACATTCTCTGTTTTAAGTTTGTGAAATATCGATTTGGGTGTTTTCGCTTTTAGCCTGACATTATCGGTTGAATACTGAACTTCCTTGATCCGGGGTTTATCCTTTTCCTTTTCAGGAGCAGCTTGCTTCGGCTGGGCCGGTTGGCCCTGACGGGGACGCTGCTGGCGCTGCAACTGGCGGGAACTTGTTCCGTATTTCTGGTTGATGTCTTTTAAAAATCCGACTTTATTATACAAAGTCACCATATTGAGTTGGCCGTTTAACTGAACCTGCCGCGAATTTTCGATCACATTTCCAAGGATCACCGATTTATCGGTTAAAGGACCGGCCTGCCAGTCGTACATTCCCTGGTAGCGTGCCGAAAGCGAGGTCCAGTCGAGCATTGGGAGTTTGTTAATCGGAACCATGTAGTTTACATTGATCATGTGATGATACAAAGTGGGCCGGCCCAAATTCATCAAATTGGTGAGAATGGAATCTTTTTTCATCGCATAATCATCGTCAAAGCGGTTGATCCGACCTGCAGGCTCATCAATGCGGGCTGTATTTTGGGAAGAAAAGTCGATTTCGAGACTCCGGGTTAAATTATACCGTAAATCGAAATAGCGATTCAAAATGAAATCTTTGTTGAATGTTTTTGGAATAATCATGTTTGGATTGGCAATGTTCCGAAGCTGGATTTCGTTGTAATGCCTCCAGATATCTGACCTGAAGGAGAATTGCGAAGGCAGGGGATAAAAGTTAAAATCCCGGATCATCCTGAAAATATTATTTTTCAGGATTTTGGAATTTTTGAATGGTTCCAGAATATCGGGCCTGCCGTTAAAATTGTAACTGAACAATCCACGGTAATTTTTATCGAGGTTTTGCTCAATATTAATGTTCCGCTTCATCATCTCGTTGTACGAGTAAGTTAACGAGAAATTAGTAGGATCATAAATTTTAGGCTTTCCGGATTTGCTGCTCCGGTCAATTTTCACATTGGTCAGGTTGAAGCTTTTCCGGGTGACCAAATCCTGGGCCAGCTGTTTGATTGAATCCCGTTCGGTTTTTCCACCAGCCAAACTCAACGCATCTTTCATTTTAATATCCGGATCGAGCGGGTTGTATTTCGGGTTGCTCTTGCTTTGTGAAAAACCAACGTACAAGGGCATTCTAACCATTGCCTTTTCAGGAAAAAATTTGCCCAGTTCGAGGTTGGCCGACAAATCCATTTCAACCAAATCGTCCATGGCACGCTCATTCACTTTTTTATCGATACTCCCGAAACCGGCGCTCCGGGTCCTTCCGGCAAAAATAACCGAACCCAGATCCGCCAACCGAGCGGTAACCCTTCCGGTCGCAGCCCAACCACCACTTTCGTCAAAATCGGATAGCCGCAGTTCGTTCAGCCAAACCTCCACTGATCGCGGCCCATAATTGTTGGCATCTTTATCATTGTACCGGATCCCGATCATCATCACCTCCACATTACCCAGATTAGGATTTCCCTTGATCTTTATTTTTCGTTCATCTCCCTCCGTGTAAACAGAAGTCATACTGACCGATGAATTGGCCTGACGCATGGCGTCGTTCCGTTTCAATTTCACATTGGTGAAATCCTCCAGGGCAAGATCCAGGCGGTTGGCATCGGGCCACACGGCATACCGGTCGGCTTCGTGATCACTGTTGTACGAGCCAACAGGCGTGAGCGAAAGAGGTATTTCATACTCATAATAGTTATAGTTGTAATCAGAACCAATCCGAACAAACAAGGATAAATCTTTGTCTTTGAGTGGATAAGATTTTATCTCTTCTGCATGAACTTCCATCTGAAGACGCTTGTAATTGCGGAAATCCATGCTAAGGGTTTTATAGGCCGCACGTGCATCACCCTCTTCTATACCGATGGTTCTCAACAGCAGCGATTGCTCATTCAACTGACGTAACTGTGGATTGGCAGGGTCAATTACCCGTTCGATTCCAGGAGGAAGCACGTAATTTACCGGTTTGCGGCTGGCATTTTCCTCGATGTTAACAGCCGAAATATCGAATTGGGTAGTTGGCGAATTGACACCAATTTTACCATCCACATCTTTGGTATATTTTCTCCAGTCGGCCCGCACCAGGTCGAGAGTAGCAAAGCGGAGAACGGTTGGCTGTGTAAACCCTTTCATGAACATCCTCATAAAACGGATCGACTTAAAATCAGAAATTGAACCGAATGACTCATCTGGACTTCGAACCGGAATTTTAAACTGATACCATTTTACGCTTTCAACATTACCATTTTTCAGTTTAACAGTGGCCGTCTTAATATCAGTAATTGAGTTTTCCCCAATCACCATATTTTCGCGCCGAATACTAATTTTATACTGATAGTACCGTTCATATTCATTCAATGTGTTATCACCATTGATATCCTCCATATCAGGTTGCGTGGAGGCTGAAGTCGGATAGGATTCGGGCGACATTTCGGCTGTCGGGGAGTTTCCTTCAGGCCCGTTGAAATTTTTATAGCGTTCCAGGATGCCCAATTTTTCCTGATCGTAATCAGATCCCCGGTAATAATGATAATCATCGCCCGATGGGTCTTTCAGCACTTTGGCAAGTGCATCCTGGTTCAGGATCGATTTCATTGATTCCAGATAATTCTGGTGAAATTTCAACTCATCTGCATCATTTAATCCATCCAAGCCGATGTCCTGATATTGACGGCTCTGTACATTGTTGTCAAATTCCCTGACGAGCGACTGAAGCTTGGAAACCCTTCCCCAAACTGTAGTATCCACACTGGCCAGGTCGGGAGTGGTTGGCAAACCGTTTTCAAATGATTTCCGCGAGTCTTTCAAAATATCTTCAGAAACATCGCCAAGGTTAAAAAACAAGTCACCACCCTGGTTTGTTTCAAGGGTATCATTGATAAACGGATCCATCACCCAGAATTCGACAGACTCGATATTGGCAGCCTCGAAATCACTGGTTTCGATCTTACGCATAATACCTCCCCAGCGTTTTTCGGGGCTACGAAGCGTACCATCAGGATTCACACCTTGTGAATAGGCCGAAGGTTTTGAGTCGAAATTATAAGGCCCCTTTTCCTTTGGATAGAAGGCCAGATCAAACACCGGAATATTGGTTGGCAAACCCACCGGAGTTTCCCGGTCGGGGAAAATTTCGCTTTCATAGACTTCGCGTACCAGGTTGTCCGACTGAAGATCTTTGTCATTTTTGATGTGGTCGGGTGTGGTCGGGCTATTTCTTAAAAACAGCGGATCGATGGTGTACCAGGCTAGCTTGGCCCGGTTAAAACCATAGGACAGATCATCGTTAGTTGCTGCTTCCGGAAACATACTTTGTTTTTGGGGTGTGCCGGCCAAAACCCATGCTGAACGTGATTTCAGGTCGATGGAGGTTTTGGTGGCCTCAAAGTCGTCGATATATGCGGTCCCGGTTTTTTTAATCACTTTGGAATGACCGGGAATTAACTGCGCTATCTCTCCGTCGAACGATATGGATGATTTTTCTTTGGTCGAATAAAAGGGCAATTTATCAATCAGGGTCGTCAGGAATTGTGATTCACTGGAATAAGTGGCATCCAATCCGAGCATCGTATTCGAAATGGGATCGTCGCCGTAATTAATTTTCTGAGTCAATGGCCTTTCCTGCATGTGCAAAACAGTCGCACCCAGGTTAAACCGGTCGCTGAAAGCATAATTGGCATGCGCCCCGATCATGGTTTTTCGCTGCATGCTGAACAAGTCCTGACTTTCGGTAGAAACCTGAAGCGGAGCGCCCGATTCGAGCAAACCGGAATTAATAATTTTTACAATTCCTGACGTATAATCGACCGTGTAATCAATGTTTTCGAATAGGGTACGTCCGCCCGAAGTCACTTTTACCGATCCCCGTGCCAGGTTTTGCGAACCTACTGAAATTTCGGAACTCGATGAACCTTTGTACGAACCCTTTAATTTGAATTTGTTGTGTTCGGCATCCTGCTCGGCAACTGTCCTGGTTGAATCGTACAGCGTTGAATAAACATACTTGTTAATTAAAGCCGGATCACCGATCGAATCGGCAAGACTCTTCCCAAAAGGTTCCAAAACCGGGAAAATTATTTTTCCGGAAGAAGAACTGACTGTAATTCCTTCCACATAATCGAATACTCCGTCGCGCATCAGGTCAAGCTGAGAATTCAGGTTGTCAAGGTTCAAGACATTCAGCAAAATATGATTCGCTATTCTTCCTTCAGGCAGATAATTGATGTTTGTACCTTTTTGATCGTTCTGATACATGATATCGAGAACAAATTCATCTTTGGTCAACTGATAGGCGTTCAGGTCATAAATATTTTTCATCATCAGCTTCCAGTTCGGGATGCGGGGCGAGAGGTTGGTCCCCTTCAGCAACTTCAGGACAAGGGTTTCCGGGGCATTGATCCCATCGGTTGAAAATTCACCAACCTGATAGATTTTTCCATTGGCGGTATAATTGAATGCAACAGCCAGAATTTCATCCGAATTTAATGATGACCGCAATGAAATATAACCCAGGTTCAGATTAATCGTGTATTCTGATTCGCTCAGCAAACGGGCCTGCTCAATCTTTTCAAAATCCTGACCGCCTACAAATGTTGGGGCCAACGGCGAAAGCGTTTTATTGATGTTGTCAGATCGCCTGATTCCGGCATAATTACCTAAGATTTGCTGATACAAACCATTTGCTTCGTTAAAAGGGAATATACTTTCAGGATACTGAAATCCGGAATTCTCCTGAAAAGCGCCTATCCTGTTGTAGATATTCGGATCGTGCTCGCCCAAATCCATAAATGCCAGAATGTTCCGGGCTTCCTTAAAGTTGCTCGATTTGTTGGTTACCCAGACTTCAATTTTATTAATGGTGATCGACGAACGCACAATCGGCAGGTTTTTCAGCGCTTCGTTGTAATGGTCGCGGAAATACTGAGCCAGGAAAAAGTGGCGGTTGGCATCGTAATTCGAAGCCGGAATTTCAAAAGTTTTCTTCTGAGCGCCGCCTTCCGAATCAATTACCTTGGTTTCGCCTTTGTGTTGTGAGAAAATGGTAGTCAGGTTCAGTTTGCCAAACTGCATTTCGGTTTTCACCCCGAAAAGATTGGATCCTCCGGTAATGAGCGATCCGTTCAGGGGCAGCGAAACATTTCCTGCTTCAATCTTTTTGATAATCTGGTCTTCGTCGCCGGTATAACCCAGGTTCATTTTGTTTTCATAGTCGAAAGTGGCTTCGGTATTGTAATTGACGCGCATTTCCATGCGGTCGCCAATTTTGCCCATCACATTCATCTGGATTTTCTGGTTAAAATCGAAAGTCGGTACCTTACGCAATCGTTCCGGGATTGATGGATTTTCGGTGGCATTCATCTGATAGCCAAAGCTAACTTCGACATAACCCTGAGGACGGATATCGATGGTATTGCTCCCGAAAATTTTATTGAATGTTTCACCGCCGATAGTCAGCCGGGGAATCAGTCCGCCTTTGTCTTCAATTCCTTTGATACGGGTTTGATTGCGCCAGTAATTCTGAACCGCCCGTTCAAAATCGTATTTCTGAAACTCTTTTTTAGTCATCGATTTGGGTAACCTGTAATTCAGGTTACCAACCTTTTCCGTGAAAATATATTCTCCTGTAACCGGATCGTATTCTATTTCGGTACGAATGTTTGAAGGTTTTTTCAGGAACAGTCCGGAGCTATCCTTTTTATCGGGATAGGCAAATGCCGGTTCGTCTTTAAACTTATAGGGCAGCACTCCGGTGGTATCAATCCTAACGGTATCCTTTGGAACCGGCAAAAGGATCATGGAGTTGTAATTCCTGACGGTTGTTCTTGATTCAGTGGGGGTTCCGCCAAAAGCATAGACAAAAGACAGGATAAGAAGTAGAAGTATGTTTCTGCCGTACTTTTTCAATTCCGAAAACTTTTTCTGATTAAAGGCTTTTAAGCGCTAATTTGATTACACTTTCGACTGATATATTGGGTTGAGCTGCCAGAATTTTATCCAATTCTTTCTCAGCCGGCTTTTTTGCAAATCCCAGCATTATTAAAGCAGATAACGCTTCATTTCGCAATGTATTGTCTGCCGATGATACAATTTGTTCGCTGGCTGGCGACTTTCCGGCTTTATCTTTTAAATCGATGATGACCCGTTGAGCAGTTTTTATCCCAATACCTTTAATACTTTTCAGAAGATTGACATTTTCAGTCAGGATTGCATTCCTGATTTCATCGGGCGAAAGGGACGAAAACATCATGATAGCTGTATTTGAACCGATTCCGCTTACCGAAATAAGCATCCGGAAAAGTTCACGTTCCGCTTCAGTGGAAAAACCATAAAGCAGGTGGGCATCTTCACGAATAACCTGATGAATATACAGCTTGACGCTTTCCCTTCCGTTTAACTGGGTATAGGTATTGAGCGAAATGGTTATAAAGTAGCCAACCGAATTGGCTTCCAGTATGATATGCGACGGTTTAAGTGTAGCAACAGCACCCTTGATATATTCAAACATACACTGAAAAGATATTAATTTTCTTCTTCAATCGCCTCAAAATCAATAGATTCATCGATCTGACCCTGATTCATGTCGTATTTCTTCAACGGATTTTTGGAAATTTCCTTATACAAAACCCTGTTCTTGTGAATGTCGATGGCCAGGTACAAGGCTTCACGGAATGAATCAGGTGATGCTTTGTCTTCGCCTGCAATATCGAATGCCGTTCCGTGTGCCGGTGAAGTCCGGATAATGGGCAGTCCGGCTGTATAATTGACGCCTCGTTCAAAAGATGCCATCTTAAACGGAATAAGACCCTGATCATGGTACATCGCCAGTATGGCATCGAATTTCACAAAATCGCCCGAACCAAAAAATCCATCGGCAGAATATGGACCAACGGCAATAATGCCTTCATCTTTTGCCCGTTGAATGGCTGGAATGATGATTTCATTTTCTTCTTTGCCCAGTAACCCATTGTCGCCTGCATGTGGATTCAACCCAAGAACGGCAATACGCGGACGTTTAATAAAAAAGTCTTTTTCGAGCGTTTGATTGATGATGCGTAACTTATTCAGAATGGCCCCCTTGGTGATTTTAGCAGATACTTCTGATAGCGGCACATGACCGACAACCACGCCAATTTTCATCGTTTCGCTGACCATCAGCATCACAAAATCGCGTGTTTTAAATTGCTCGGCCAGGTATTCGGTATGCCCGGGAAAATTAAATTTCTCTGACTGAATATTATCCTTATTGATGGGTGCGGTAATCAAGGCATCAATTTCACCGCTTTTCAGGTCTTCAACTGCCTTTTCCAAAGCCATGTAAGAGGCTTCACCAGCCATTTCGCTCGATTTGCCCAATTCCACCCTGATGTTATCGTCGGTACAATTGATGATGTTGGCTTTCCGTGGATCGGCCTCACTGGCTGTACGGATGTGGTTGAAATTGAACGTTTCAATGTTCAGGGCCTTTTTATGGTAGGCGGCTACTTTTGGCGATCCATAAACAATTGGGGTACACATTTCAAGAATCCTTGGTTCCATCAAGGTTTTCATAATCACTTCGTACCCAATTCCGTTGATGTCGCCCTGCGAAATCCCTATACTGATTTTATCTCGTTTCATCTGTTATTTCTCCTTAATGAAGTATTTATGTAAAAATGTTATTCCCAGGTCATAAATTTTAGTTGCGCAAATTTAATCTATTATTTAAACTATTTCATTCGCAAATAATTTGTTTTTTTAATGGTTCCGTCAGGAACCAAAGGTCGGTAGAATGGATGATTGTAAGCTTGCCTTTTGTCCCGTACGGGACAATCCAGAGGATGGAATTCAATGAATTTACCGACCATTTTCCCTACGGGAAATTTTTAGACAGAATCTTAAAGAATACCTGTTTCCCTGGCGAGATATCAAAAAAGCAGTCACACTAAAAAATTACGATTAGGAGTAGAATTAAAATCATCAGCATAAACAGAATAAACTGATTGCGGACAAACAGGCCAAGCAATAAAAGTATTTCGATTTCTTCGGTACAGGCAGTGAATACCTCGATGGTCCCTTTGTCTTTTGTTAAAAATTCATGGCTTTGGTAGGTAATCAGCTCATCGCCATTAAATTTCCATGACCAGCGCGATTGCCAGAAATTCTTCACTTCCAGTTCGAATCGTTTTCCGTTGATGATGATATCGCTTTTTGGATTGAATAAATTAATCATGATGGTTCCCAGGAGCGCCAGGTTGTTGGCATCGTAAATCTCCAATTTGGAAAGAAAAAATTCACGATTCAGGATAAAACGCCGTCCCTTAATCATTCCGTGAGCTTTTGAACCGACCAGACTTTCCCAAATAATCGAACCAATTTGCTCAGAACCATGTGTAATTTCCATCTGATTCTTTAAAATCCCCTTCGACCAAATGTATCGTTCCATAACTTTTACTTTTTAAAAGTACATGCAAGGTACGAAAAATTGAAGCCTCTCCCAAACCCTCCCAAAAGAGGTGCAAAGAAAACCGGCATTAAGAGATTTTCTCATTTCTATTTTTATTCGCTATTTGAGGAGAATCATTTCAAAGTTGAAATCGCTTATAAGCCTATCCCCTTTGGGGAAAGGGTGGATAGGGGCCTTACATCAAAAACGGATTGTTTTTCTTTTCAAAACCAATGGTAGTTTCCGGTCCATGACCGCAAAACACAACAGTCTCTTCGGGCAAAGTGAGCAGTTTGGTTTTGATGTTCCCGACCAACCGTTCAAAGCTTCCGCCCGGAAGGTCAGTACGGCCTATGCTTCCATAGAAAAGCACATCTCCGGCAATCAGTATTTTTTGTTCAGTATTGTAAAAAACCACACCACCCGGAGAATGCCCCGGTGCCTCAATCACCTGCAAATAAGAGTTTCCGAAGTTAATCTGATCTCCTTCCTGAAAAAAGGCATCCGGAGCATCGATAGGCTCAACCGGAATGCCAAACAGGTCGCCGTGTTCAACAGCCTCTTCAACCAAAGATTTTTCATCAGCATGAGTTTCGAAATTAATTTGGTATTTATCACGGCAATGGGTCACTCCCATGATGTGATCGAAATGGCAATGGGTATTGATCAGATGAACCGGGGTTAATTGTTTCCGGGAAATGAACAGGTCAAGTTCCTGCCGTTCATTTTCGGAATAGCAGCCAGCATCTATTATAACACATTCGCCGGTCTCATCAAATGCGACAAAGGTGTTTTCCTGAACAGGATTGAAGGTGAATTTTTTTATTTGTATCATAAAAGCATCTTATTTATCGGTTCCTTTTAACATGGGAACAAAAATAAATGTTCCGTGAGATTCTTTGTAATATTCTGTTTCACTGGTTTTGACCAGGACGTACATGGTTTGTTTTTCGCGGGGCCCCATGGGAATTACCATTCGTCCTCCAACTTTCAGCTGTGAGAGCAAATCTTCAGGAATAGAAGGAGCTCCGGCCGTAATAATGATTTTATCAAACGGACCGTAAGTTGGCAGTCCCTTGTAGCCATCGCCATAAAAGAATTTTGGATTGTAGCCGATCTGTGGAAGGAGCGACTGGGTTTTGACGTATAATTCCCGCTGCCGTTCGATGGTATAAACGGTGGCGCCCATTTCGAGCAATACTGCAGCCTGGTATCCGGAGCCGGTTCCCACTTCCAGAATTTTATCGTACCGTTCAACTTGTAAAAGATGAGTTTGCACGGCAACGGTGAAAGGCTGACTGATTGTTTGTCCGGCTCCTATCGGAAATGCCTGGTCTTTATAGGCAAACTGAATGAAACTGCTCTCCATGAACAGGTGGCGTGGAACTTTTCCGATGGCTGCCAGTACCTTATCATCTTTAATACCTTTAATACGGATACCTTCCACCAATCTTTTTCTTAATCCCTGATGACGCAATGTATCCTGAAACTCCATAGAAAATCCTTTTTTTCAAATTTAGCCAAATTAAGGTTCGAAACGATAGGTTAAATCAAACATTATTAACAAACAACGTTGAAAAGTATTTAGGCAACAATATTACGGATTTTTAATTTATTCCTATTTTGCAGCAATGATTAAAATCGGAATTTTTGGCGATCAGACAACCAATACTGAACTCCTCGAGCAGGTAAAAAAAATGCCTGAAGTTGAGCTTGCCGGTGTGTATTTTTCCGGGAACATGGCTGTCCCTGATGGTTTTACAGAGGTATTGAGTCCGATTGGGTTAATGGACATTTCAGATGCCATCCTGATTCTGAGCGATAAAAGCATCAGCAACGATTTGATCCGCCTGATTCTCAGGAAGAGCAAACATGTATATCTGAAAACAATTCCAAATTTTAACACCAGCGAACTGAAAGAACTGATTGATCTGGAAAAGGAGGCCGGAATTGTCACTTTTATCTATAACCCATTTAACTACATTCCTTGTTTCGATCCCTTCACCTACAACTACGAAAATCCGTTTCTGATTAATCTTCGAACAAGTTTCGAAGGTGAAGTCATAAAACCTTCGCATGAATTGCTGCTGTTGGTAACTGCCCTCAACCGGGTAGTTCAAAGCAACCTTAAAAAACTCGACGTATTTGGCCTTTACGAAACAAATCACCAATTAATCGTAAATATTCGCGTGGAATATGATAATGGATGTGTATTCAACCTGACCATTTCACAAGTAAAATCACCGGGATATTGCGAAATATTTGAGCCAAAAGGAAGGCTTAAATTTGAATTTCAGACTCCGCTATACATCCTATACCCTCATTTAAATCAGGAATATAAGGCAATCGAAAACTTCATCCGGCTGATACAGAATCAGGATAAAAAATCAAATTCTTTCGACAACCTCCTGAATGGTGTTCAAATTGTGCATGAAATCAGAGAAGATTTGCGCTTTCAAGGAATAGATTTTTAGCATAAAAAATCTACTTTTGCCACAATATTTTCTGAATTGAAGCGTTCGGTATTACGTATGTAATACGAACCAAACTGTTTTTATGAATAAAAATTTACAAGTAGCCAAATATTTGGTTTTTGATATAATTGCTGCCATAACAAGTTGGACATTATTTTATTTTTACCGGAAAATCTATATTGAACCGTTAAAATTTGGCTATGAGATCCCTATTGAGCTTACCAGTAAGTTTTATTTTGCACTGATTTTTATTCCGGCTTTCTGGATCACCATTTATTATATCACCGGACAATATTCAAATATTTATCGAAAATCAAGATTACTCGAATTAGGAAAAACTGTATTTACTTCAATTGGCGGTGTAACTATAATCTTTTTCCTTTTATTGCTTAACGACACGATCAGTGATTACCGGAAATACTACAATCTATATCTTACCCTGCTTGGACTGCATTTCGGATTTACATATTTATTCCGGCTTATACTTACGACTAATACGATTCACCGGATTCACAAGCGGGTTATCGGATTTAACACCATTGTAATCGGAGCCAACGAAAAAGCTGTTCGTCTGGTTGAAGACATGATGGCCCAGACCAGGCCTGCAGGAAATAAAATAATCGGATTTCTGACCGTCGATGAAGGTAAATCCTATCCGCTGGAAAAATATGCCCCCAACCTGGGTTCATACAAAAACCTGCAGAAAGTGATCAACGATTATAAAGTGGAGGAAATAATCATCGCTATCGAATCGTCGGAACACAATATTCTAAGCCAAATACTGACTTTGCTCGAAAACCGGACGCATACCGTTTGGGGAATCCCCGATTTATTCGACATTCTCTCGAATCAGACGAAAACGAATACCATTTTAGGAAGTACTTTGCTAAAAATATCGAATGGACTGATGCCTGTGTGGCAGGAAAATATAAAACGACTTCTTGATGTATGTATCTCTTTACTTTCACTGGTCATTTTTTTTCCGGTTTTTATAGCTCTGTCAATAAGCATTAAAATAAGCTCCAAAGGGCCTGTCTTATATAGTCAGGAACGTATCGGTAAATTTGGAATCCCGTTTAAAATATATAAATTAAGGACGATGCTGAATGGCGCTGAAACGAATGGCCCGCTTCTTTCAAGTTCTGATGATGTCCGGATTACCCGGATTGGCCAGTTTATGCGCAGAACGCATTTGGATGAGATACCACAATTCATCAATGTTATTTTGGGTGAAATGTCGTTGGTTGGCCCTCGCCCCGAACGCAAATTCTACATCGAACAGATTGCTGAAATTGCCCCTTATGTCACTCACCTCCAAAAAGTGAGACCAGGGATTACCTCCTGGGGACAGGTGAAATACGGATATGCCTCCAATGTGGATCAAATGGTAGAACGCTTGCAGTACGACATGGTTTACCTCAAAAACATCTCCTTGTATGTTGATTTTAAAATTCTGATTTACACGGTTATGGAGTGTGTAAGAGGGAAAGGAAAATAGTTTCAGACCTCAGATAATACCCATCTCAATGAATTGGATGATTTGTTCAATTTGGCGGTCTTCTCCATTAGGATCATAACTGGCCTTCAGGTTATTGCCAAAAATACGGGCAACTCCCTGCCAGAAAGTTGCCGAAACTCCACCTTTTAAGTCACGAATGAGTTCAAATGAAACCTTGTGGGTTTCACGGTCAATCAATTTAATCAAAACCCGTCCATCGTTGATTGACATGTTTTTTAAAGTCGGGCCGTATTTTTTGATCAGTTCTTCCTCTGCCCGGCGAACATAAATACGCCGGTTTTGCCCTCTTTCATCCGGAGAAACTTCCATTTCATATTTCCTCATTAAAATTGCAGCTTCTTTGGCATATGGTAACACTTTTTTCACGCGCATAACCATTCTCCAGAATTGTTGTTCTTCAGCTTTATTTTTAAACCTGTTTTGGGGATATACATTTATTGACGGCAATTCAAGGTGTGGCAATGTATCGTTATCGGTCAGGATTCCGGTAAAAATCTGTGCAGATGGAAATTTTTGCGCCTGAGCTACAAAAGAGATCAAAGTAAATATCAATATAAAGTATAAAAGCCGTTTCATATACGCTGTAATCTATGGCGAAGATAGCTATTGTATGGCTATTAGCGCACGCGTTAATACAAATTGACCGGAAGTTGAATAACCCGTTTTTGCATTTTCCGCTTCGACCCCGTTCAGCATATCGCCCTTACTGTGTTACTATATGTTATAAAACTGAAACGATTAAAAACAGTTTACGATTTCCTGAAGTTCAATGTTTATATCTTTGAGGTGCTAAAAGTAGAATTATGGAGCCTAATCAAAAAATTGGAATTGATGTTTGTTCGGAGTTCGGTCAGCTGGAAGGAGTAATTATTCACACGCCGGGTCAGGAAGTGGAAGAAATGACACCTGAAAATGCAGAGCGGGCGCTTTATAGCGACATCCTTAACCTGTCGGTTGCCAGCACGGAATACTCTGTTTTTAAAGGTGTTTTAAATAAAGTTGCCCCTACGTTTGAAGTCAGGGACTTACTTTCTGATATTCTAAAAAATGATCAGGTCAAATTATCCTTACTGAAAGAAATCTGTATCAGCGAAGGTTCGATGGAAATTTTTCCCAAGCTGATGGAACAAAGTGCGACAGAACTTGCACGGCAGCTCATTCAGGGGGTTTATCTTGAACGGAATAACCTGACCAGATATCTGAGCCAGGAACGGTTTAGCCTTCGTCCATTGCATAATTTTCTGTTTACCCGCGATGCATCCATGTCGTTTGGAAAAGAAGCGCTGATTGGAAAAATGGCCAGCAAAGTACGCGACCGCGAGGCAGTTATCATGAATTCCATTTTCAACAACCATCCGTTGCTCGAAACCACTACCATTAATCCCAACACTCCGGAAATCATTAGAAATTTCCCCGGAATCTCAATTGAAGGCGGCGACTTCCAGGTCGGACGTGAAGATGTTTTGGTGATTGGAACCGGTATTCGAACCAGTACTCAGGGAATCGATTATATCCTGGAAAACATCAAATCGAAAAAAAGTGGGCTGCACCATATTCTGATTCAGGAATTGCCCGATACTCCGGAATCCTTCATTCATCTCGATATGGTTTTTACCTTTCTGGATGTGGATTCCTGCATGGTTTACGAGCCACTGATTATGGGAACCAACCGGTTTCACACCATTCATATTCAAGTTGAAAACGGGAAGGTAATCAGCATTCAGGAACAAAAAAACCTTCCAAAGGCTTTGAAAAAACTGGGGATTGAGATGAAACCTATTCAGTGCGGAGGAGGAATTGACAACTGGACTCAGGAGCGTGAACAATGGCACAGCGGAGCCAATTTCCTCGCTTTTGCCCCTGGAAAAGTCATCGGCTACGAGCGCAATGTTCATACCATAGACGAACTCAACCGTAATGGATTCCAGATTATTCAGGCAAAAGATCTGCTGAGCGGGCTGTGTGAAATTCCGGAAGGGAAATGTGTAATTACCATACCCGGATCGGAACTTGCCCGTGGTGGTGGTGGAGCCCGCTGCATGTCGATGCCTGTCAGGAGAAAAAGTGTGAATTGGTAAAAGGAAGTTCCTAAAAATGAATGAAATGCCTGGAGTTAAAAATATTTACTATTGAGCTATTTACAATTTACCATCTGGCGTTCTCATTCCAATATTCAAATAGTAAATAGTAAATGGTCCAATGGTAAATCCTTCATTTAATTTTAGGCACTTGAATTAATCGTAAATATTTTAGATACCAGATGATGCGCAAATTAAAGAATAGCGAACTCGACCGCTTGTCGGTTGACGAATATAAGGAAATTATAAAAACCCAAATAACTGTCGTTTTGGATAATATCCGAAGTTGTAATAATACCGGTTCGGTATTTCGTACCTCCGATGCCTTGCTGATCGAAAAGGTTATTTTGTGCGGAATTACAGCAACTCCTCCTAACAAGGATATTCATAAAACGGCCCTTGATGCCGAGAAATCGGTTCCATGGGAATATTTTGAAGAAACCGAATCTGCGATTATGCAGCTGAAAGAAGCCGGATACAAAGTATTTGCTGTAGAACAGGTCGAAAATAGTATCCCACTCCCCGATTTTACTCCTGAAAAAGATCAGAAACTGGCTCTGGTATTCGGAAATGAAGTGAAAGGAGTCCAGCAATCAGTCGTGAATATCTGTGATGGGGCCATCGAAATTCCTCAATATGGCACCAAACATTCTTTCAATATCGCGGTAAGCGCAGGCATTGTTTTGTGGGATATCGTTTATAAACTCCGAAACAAGGCAGAAGTTTGAGAGGTACATGTCAGAAGTAAAAAAATAAGGCAGAAGTGAAAATTGATTTTTCTTCTGCCTTGTTTAACTTCTGCCTGACCAACTGATCTAGAAATTCTTAATCGCCAACAGTTTCGTCATCAGTGAATCGCGATTCGCGGTGAATGATTTCAGATTCGCATTGGAAATTGGTTCGGTTGGTGGTGATTTAATTTTTAGCGGATCAACCGGCGAGCCATTCAAAAACACCCGAAAATCGAGGTGCGGACCCGAGGCTAATCCGGTGGAGCCTACATAACCAATCAGTTGACCTTGATGGACTCTAATTCCCTGCGAAATTCCGGAAGCAAAACCATTCAGGTGCATGTAGCTGGTTGTATAAACCGAATTGTGTTTTATTTTCAGGAAATTTCCTCCTCCGGCGGCCTGATATCCTTTGGCAATAACTGTTCCATCACCAATTGACACAACAGGGGTCCCGGTTGGAGCTGCATAATCCACTCCGTGATGTGGACGATAGATTTTGAGAACCGGATGAAACCGGTTGTTTGAAAACAAAGAGCTGATTCGGCTGAATTTCAATGGAGCTTTCAGAAAGGCAGTTTTCAAACTTTTTCCAAGATTATCAAAGAAACTTTCTTCATTGTTTTGTGTAAAGCGGAAAGCATAAAAATCTTCTTTGGCATGTACAAACTGAGCCGCAAAGATGCGTCCTATTCCAATTGATTTTCCGGACACAAAATTTTCTTCATAAATTACCCGGAACTTATCGCCTTTCTGAATTCCGTAAAAGTCAATGGTCCATTGGTAAATATCAGAAAGATCCATGGCCAGATTTGGATCCAGCGCCTGCTCTTTCATGGTATTCCATAAGGAAGAGGTGATTACACCGCTTGCTGTTTTAACCAGCGTGATCATTGGTTTTTTCTCCCGGTAGATCTTCAGGCTGTCAGCAAGTTGGTAAACCACATAATCTACCGGATCTATTTCATAAATAAAATAGTCCACCTTTGTGGTATCCTTTTTATTCATGAAAAAATAGTACGGATTATTCACTTTCATCTTCCGGACATCGAAAGTCAGAATTGATTTTTTCGCAATTTCATCGATTTGAGTCATCGAAATCCCTTTAGCCAGAAGAATCTCTGACAGGTTTTGACCGGACCTGATCTTTCCGGGAACAACTTTAACCGAATCAATCGGAAGGTTAAAAAGCATAATCGGTTCGGGCGCTATTATTTCTCCCTGTTTGGCAAGTTCACGTTCAATACGGATAGTTTCGTAATGATCGAAAATAAAATAGGCCACCTGTAATAATACGATAAAGACTACTACCCAAATTATCGCTTTGATGAGACGTCTGTATCTCTGAAAGGAGTTGATTTTCATTATTGAAGTAATTTCATTAAAAATTATACAACCGGAAAAATACTTCTTGTCACCAGGAAAATACTTTCCCGGTTGTATATTTATGTCTTCTCAAAAATAACAAAATTAACATGGATCTAAACCCGAATCCTGATTCCAGGCAGACTTTGTCTTATGGAATTCCCTTCCGAATTGTGGTAATTGATTAATTCCAAAAACATTACCGAAGTAAAAATTAACGATTAAAAATTGTTAACGGAGGTAAAAGTAACAGATCAGCCTTTTATTTTTTCGAAACCCTGCCCGTAAACTCCCATTACGCTAGCCATTGAGATAAAGGCATTTGGATCAATCTCCTTCACTTTCCTGAAAAGCTGGCTGGTTTCCTTTTTCCGGACAATAGCCATCAAAACTTTCACATCTTTTTGCGTGTACCAGCCAATTCCGTTCAAAACGGTTACGCCTCGCATGGATTCGGTGTTGATGAAATCGGCAATTTCTTCGTATTTGGGAGAGAATATAAATATTTGGGCCGAAGCGTTCGACCCACTCAGGAAGGCGTCAATGGTATAGGAAACAACGGCCATGGATACAAAGCCATAAACCATTTTGTCGAGCGAATGTACCAGGAAGTAGGACGAGCCAATAATGATCACATCGCAATACATGATGATACGCCCCGGACTGATGTTGCGGTATTTATTAATAATCATGGCGATGATATCGGTTCCGCCTGTACTTCCCCCTCTCGAAAAAACAAGACCGATACCCACACCACCAAACATTCCACCCAATACGGCTGACAGAAAATTGTCCTGAATAATGGCATCCGGGAATAATTCAGTTGGAATAGAGAATATAAGCGAAAGTACAACCATACTGAAAATGGTTTTTATTCCAAAACTGGCGCCCAGAATTTTCATGGCAATAGTTACCAAAACCACGTTAATGGCAAAAAAGGTCAATCCGATCGGGATTTTGGTGCTGTAAAAAATGACCGCTGCCAAACCGCTGATTCCACCGCCAGTGATTTGAGCCGGCACTAAAAATAAGGTCCACGATAAGGCATAAAGTGTCAATCCCAAAAACATGATGAAATAGTCTTGTAGTATCGACTGGATTTTTGGATTTCCGGACTGTGCCATTTTTTGAAAATTTAGAGCCATCAAAATAGAAATTTTAAACGAAGTCGCAAAACAAAGGACTTTTTGACTCCAATAACATGTGAAAAATCAGTTGGATGCAGACTTAATGAAAGGATTACATTGAAAACAAATCAACGAATTTCATACTTTTGTCTTATGATTACATTTCCAAACGCCAAAATAAACCTTGGTTTAAATATCACAGAAAGACGACCGGATGGGTTTCACAACCTCGAAACCGTATTTATTCCGGTTGGTTGGAGCGATGTGCTCGAAATAGTTGAAGCTGATGAAATTCGGTTCACTACCAGTGGAATCCCACTTTCGGGTAATCCGGAATCAAATCTGGTGATGAAAGCTTACCGGCTATTGCAAAAAGATTTCAGGTTGCCTGTTTTAAAAATCCATTTACACAAGTTAATCCCTTTTGGGGCAGGCCTTGGTGGTGGCTCGTCTGATGGGGCTTTCATGCTCCGGTTATTGAATAAAACATTCAATTTGAATATTTTTGAAGGAAAATTACTTGAATATGCGGCAGTCCTGGGGAGTGATTGTCCGTTTTTTATCCTGAATAAACCGGTTTATGCCACCGGAAGAGGCGAAATTATGCAGTCAGTAGATGTTCAACTTAACGGTATGTTCATATTGCTGATAAAGCCGCCGGTGGAAGTTTCAACAGCAAAAGCTTTTCAATATATATCACCCAAAAAATCATCAGTTTCATTGACAGAATTGCTCAGACTTCCGGTTCAGGAATGGAAAACCCATGTTGTTAACCAATTCGAACCATCTGTTTTTCAGCAATATCCTGAGATTAAAACCGTCAGGGACCAGCTATATAATCTAGGAGCGGTTTATGCATCAATGTCGGGTAGCGGTTCATGTGTTTTTGGTCTGTTTAAGGAACTTCCTACCAACTGGAAAGACCAGTTTCCTGATGATTACTTAACTTATAGCCAGGAATTCCAAATCTATTAAGGTTTTTTTAAGACAAGTTTATCTTTTAATTAACTGTTCCAAAAGTAACTATTGGCACGTTCCACAGTCTTAATAGTGAAAGATTCAGAAAACAAAAAAACAGAAAACAATTAAAAGAAATAATTATGAAAACAAAAGTTAGAACACTCATCGCAATTCTTGCACTTGGAACAATCGGTTTTACCAATATCAATGCAATTGCAGACCATAAAAGAGTAGGAATCGCTGAATTTGCTACCGAAAAAGAAGAAATGCTGACCATCGAATCATGGATGATCGATACTAATTACTGGACATCAAAAGCAGTAGTTGACACGTTGGAAACTGAAGATTCACTCCAGGTTGAGTCATGGATGCTGGATAAAAGCATATGGGAATAAGCATTGCTTTCGAAAATCAGGTTTTATCAGCATATAAAAGAGCTGTTCCATTTTGGGGCAGCTCTTCCATTTTTCCGAAGATTAAACCACAACTTTTTTATTTTTGTTGAATTTCGATTTTTTAATCGATTCCTTTCGGGTCAGCAACATCGGAATTGCCACACCTGTTCCGAGTGAAATCAGGATAAACATCATTTTTGTACCGTTATTTACTGTTTGAATCAGGGTTTGCACATAATCATCTGTATTTTCAATCCGGGCAAGTGCGATCAGTCCGAGCATCATTTTATACGCAAAAAAGCCCGGCACCATCGGAATTACTGATGGAATAGAAAAAACCAATGGTGGACTATGTCTCATATGTGCCATTTTGATACTGGCTACCCCAATAGCCGCTGCACCAAGGAAAGAGGCGAAAACGATCCCGATGTCAAAATGCATGACCGAAAATTTGATCAATCCGCCGAGTGCACCAAGTGTCCAAATTGGAAATATGACCCGGCGTGGCACGTTAAAAAGAACGGCAAACCCAATGGCTGCAACACCCGCCCAAAAGCTTTTTGTTATTATTTCGAGGAAGATCATCTTAGAAATTTAAAATCATTTTAACAGAAAAAAGTCCCATTGCGATCGAAAAAGAAATTAAAAGCCCGTTCATGGCACGAACCATTCCGTTTTGAATGTTTCCATCCATCAGGTCGGTTACCGAATTAATAAGCGGAACTCCCGGTACCAGAAATAGAACTGATGTTGCAAAGGCCTTGTCAGGCTCAGCTCCAAGTTTGAAATGCTCGGCCAATCCAGCAATAAATGAGGCTGTAAATGCAGCGAAAAAAATGCAGAGGTAAGGATTGAATTTTACGCGCAAAGCTTCCTGCCTTATAAAAAGTCCGGCAACGGTTGCTATAAAGGCAACGGTCATTTCTACGAACCCACCGCCAAAAATATTGCAGAAAGCCGATCCTGCCAGCCCAACCAGTCCTAAAACAACCAATCGTGGGTAATGAGGAAGCGATTTTAGTCGCTTAACTTCTTCCCAAATCTGGACAACTGTCCAGTTCTCCTCCATGACATTCCAACTTAAATGACTGATTCCGCTAACCATCCGGAAATTCACTCCATGCGGAGAAATACGCTTCATCCGACTGAAAAAATGTTGCTGATCCTTTTCAATAATAGTCAACATCAGGGCGCGTTGGGTAATCAGCAATTCTATACCATATCCCAGACCGCGTGCAATTCGTTCCAGGGTAACTCTGGTTCGATGTGTACTGGCACCTGAGCTCATCAGTAATGCTCCGATTTCGAGCAATAAATTACCAGTAGATTGGGCGTCTTCTTTTAAAGTCTTCATGTTCACAATTTCTGATATTTATTTCTAGGATGACACAAAAATAAGGTTTTAATACTGCACCGAGTTGAACATGATATCTAAAACCTCCGATAGAACGAAAAGTTTACATTCCTGAAAGTATAACCCCTTCTATAGTACCTTTCATATGATCAGTCATGAATGTTCCCGAACATTATATCTCAGTAGTCATCTGCTGAAATATTCGTTTCAAATTTTTTCTGACCTTATTTTCAGAAGAATAAATGACATATAATTGGTAATTAGTTGATATATATAAACTTCATATCAAAACTTTTTCGAACAACTTCTATTTATAGTTCGAAAACCGGAAGAGACGATTGTCGGCCTGTCAACCATCGAATTTAAAAAAAATGAATTTCAGGAATTGAATAAATTAGCTGCTAATTACTTATTTTCAAAATCTTTAGCGACAAGTCACCGACAAAATTTCTTCTAGAAAATTGTATTTAACTTATTTAGAAAGAGTATAAATTATCGTAATTTTTCAATCTGGATATAAAAACAATAAATTATGTATATAAATTGATAGCATTAACGAACTACTTAAAATCGACCGTTTTATGGAAACTCAGCAACCTTCGTTTTACGAGGAAGTCAGAGAGGGTGGAATATCCCGTAAGGATTTTCTTAAGTTTTGTACCACTATGGCAGCTTTTCTGGGATTAGAAGCCAGTGGCGTTGGCCAAATCGTTAAAGCTCTTGATACCAAACCCAGGCTTCCGGTTATTTGGTTTCACTTTCAGGAATGTACCTGTTGCAGCGAGTCTTTTATCAGGGCATCGCACCCCATTGTAGCCAATATTGTTCTGGATAAAATTTCGCTCGACTATCAGGAGACCCTGATGGCAGCTTCAGGAGTTCAGGCTGAAGATGCTTACAAAGCTGTAATGGCCAAATATCCAGGCGAATATATTGTGATGGTGGAAGGTTCAATTCCAACTGATAATGAAGCCTACTGTTGTATAGGAGGCCGAAGTGCCAAAGCGATACTGGAGGAAGCCGTTGCAAATTGTGCTGCCGTTGTGGCATGGGGTAATTGTGCATCAGCAGGCTGTGTACAGGCAGCACGTCCAAATCCTACGGGGGCACAACCCGTTCACAAAGTGATCAGCGGAAAACCCGTCATTAATGTACAGGGCTGCCCACCGATTGCCGATGTAATGGCTGGTGTTGTGGTTCACTTGCTAACTTTCGACCGCATCCCTCAGCTGGATGAATTGGGTCGTCCGAAAGCTTTCTATTCACGCCGGGTGCACGATACTTGTTATCGCCGCGCCAGTTTTGATGCCGGATTATTTGTTGAATCGTTCGACGATGAAGGCGCCAAACGCGGATATTGTCTGTATAAAATGGGATGTAAAGGTCCGGTTACATATAACTCATGCGGAATCATAAAATGGAACGACGGGGTAAGTTATCCGATTCAATCAGGTCACCCATGTATCGGATGTTCCGAAGAGGGATTCTGGGACAATGGCCCGTTCTATCAACATTTACCAGATATGAATGGATTTGGAATTGAAGTTACAGCTGACAAAATCGGACTTGGACTCGGAATTGCTACGGCAGTTGGAATTGCAGGTCATGCTATTGTGACCAATATCCGCAAGCATCGCGAGATTGAAAATATTCCTGAAACAGTTTCCGAAATTGAAAACCCTAAATAATCAAAATCATGGCTGAAAGAATTGTAATAGATCCAATTACCCGAATTGAGGGTCATTTACGGGTTGAAATTGAAGTAAATAATGGAATTATCACGGATGCCTTCAGTTCCGGAACAATGGTGCGAGGCATCGAAACGATATTGAAAGGTCGCGATCCCCGCGATGCATGGGCTTTTGTTGGACGCGTATGCGGAGTTTGTACCTCAACTCATTCACTCACATCTGTCAGAACAGTAGAAAACGCATTAGGTATTACAGTACCTCCAAATGCCGAACTGATTCGCAACCTGATGGCTCAGGCACTGTATATCCAGGACCATGTGGTGCATTTTTATGTGCTCCACGCACTCGATTGGGTTGATGTGGTGTCTGCCTTAAACGCAAGTCCGGCAGAAACTTCGCGGATTGCACAGAGCATTTCCGCATGGCCAAAAAGCTCTGTAGGTTATTTTACCGATATTCAGAAAAGGTTTAAAAACTTCGTGGAAAGTGGTCAGCTCGGCATTTTTGCCAATGGATACTGGGGGCATTCAGCCTACAAACTTCCTGCTGAAATAAACCTTCTGGCAGTGGCACATTATCTTGAAGCGCTTGAATGGCAAAAGGAATTGGTAAAAGTCCATACCATTTTTGGTGGAAAAAATCCACATCCGAATTACCTGGTTGGAGGGGTTCCATGCTCCATCAACATTGAAGAAGCCAATGCAGTAAATGCCGAACGGTTGGCTATGGTTGGCAAACTTTTCGAAGATGCCAAAACCTTTGTTGATCAGGTTTACATTCCGGATTTACTGGCTATTGCCGGATTTTATAAAAGTGACTGGGGCGCAATCGGAGGTGGTTTGACTAATTATATGTCATTTGGCGATTTCCCAATGAATGGCTATAACAATCCGGAAAGCTTCAAAATGCCTCGGGGTGTTATTCTAAACCGCGACCTGAGTACCGTTCATGAGATCAAAGCTGATGATCCTACTCAAATTCAGGAATATGTAAATAATTCGTGGTACGATTATTCGAAAGGCGATAAAGCCGGTTTGCATCCTTGGGAAGGCGAGACCAATCTGAATTATACCGGTCCGAAACCACCTTACCAACATCTCGATGTTTCGCAGAAATACAGCTGGATAAAAACTCCACGTTGGAAAGGTTTTCCGATGGAAGTTGGTCCTTTGGCCAGGATGTTGGTCGGTTATGCATCAGGAAGAGCTGATTACAAGGAAGTGATCGAAGGTGCACTCAAAGCGCTGGACGTGCCTGTTGGAGCGTTATTTTCCACGCTTGGCCGTACCGCTGCACGTGGACTTGAAACCAAACTAACTTGTGGTTGGGCATTGGAATCCTATCAGCAACTTTTGGCGAATATCAAAAATGGTGATTCGCGTACTCAAAATAATGTAAAATGGGAGCCTTCTTCCTGGCCAGCAACGGCAAAAGGAATAGGAATGGTTGAAGCCCCGCGTGGCGCCTTATCTCATTTCATTGTCATTCAGGATGACGATCATGTCACGATTCAAGTGGCCGGCGTTATTCAGCGCCTCAAAAGCCAATCCGCCGGTCATAGAACCATCACCGACCACGGCTATCACTTTATAATTTTCCTTACGCAGATCACGCGCTACCGCCATACCCAGAGCCGCG
>JAUXUF010000225.1 GCA_030684645.1 Bacteroidota bacterium
TGCCATATAAACCCACTTCTGAAATTTTCAAGCATAAGCACTTCATTGCCTTTATCTATTCCCAGGAACCCATCGTCATACCATTCCTGGGAAGGATTGAATGAGTCAACAAAACCATATTTTCCCCATATTTTATCTGAATATTTCTGATACATATACTTGAGCGAAGGAATAGCTGTTTCAGGAATAAACGGGATAGAGGCAGCTACAGCAGAAGGGGCGATCGTGCCGTCGAAAGGAGCAGAGAACCCCAAATATCCGTTCTTACCGGCGCAGGCAGTCCATCCCCACATTTCTTCCGGATATCCATGTGCGCTACCCCACTCATTACTATACCGTTTGTTCGCTTTTAACGCGTTTATTCCATTTACCCAATAATCGGCGTAATTGTCTTTTTTTCCTCTAAAGTCGTACCAACATGCCGGAAATTGATACAGGTAGGCCAAAGGCTGCATTTTCCCACGAGGTGTTAAGAATGCATCTATATCTTCGTAAGGTTTAACCCGCACAAATCCATTTCCACTTGCCCAAACATCCCAACTGCTTTCAGGAGTAGGGTGAGTTGGTGACCCTAAACCAAGCAGGTAAACCAGAATATATTCGTTGTAGCCTTTGTATTCACCTGCTATCCCTTTTTCAGGAGACCAACTCCCTGCAACGGCGCCATTTTTTTGCAGGAACCAATCCCATTCGGCAGTCAAATATATTTTTCTGGCCAGATACTCAACTTCTGTTCCCTTAAAATGCTCCAAGACGTTTAATATCCCAGCCATTAATATCGCGGTATCAATAGTTGAAACCTCTGATTTGCCAAATCGCTTACCGGTGTCCATGTTCACAAAATGGTAGAAAAACCCGTGGGTTCCCTCAACACAAAAATCATTTTCAATAGTTATATCTTTATAAAAACTATTCAAAATAGTTAATACCCTTTTATAGACCTCCTGATGATTTTCCCATCCTCTGGCATCAGCAATACAATAAGCAGAAAGTCCAAACCCTACAGAAGCAATACTGCTGCGCCTTGATGTGGAAGCAGCATCTCCAATGAGTCCGGTGATAGGGTCATATCCATCCAAAAAAAACTCAAATGCCTTTCTCTCAACCATATCCAAAAATTTTTGATCCTTTTTGGTGAGTTGATTCCACATAACAGAGTTGACTGGCAATTGACGGCGGCTATCCTCCATTAATACAGAAGAAAATCCGTTGTTTGATTTGTCTGATATTGTTGTAGGTTTGAAAGATAGTAAGGGCAAAAGCGCTATCAGCAACAAAGGAAGCCCTAAAAGATGCGCTGTTCTATGTTTTATACGCTCTAAAAGAGTGTGACAATTTTCATTTTTCATTTTATAACAGTTTTAAATATTTAGAGGTTGAAACATTTTAATTTAGAATATAATAGTTTGCCTGTTACATAAAACACTAAAATTCATTTTTACCAGGTAGATTTATATAAATGATCCAATTTCTTTCCTTTAATAGGTTTGAGTGGAATTTGCAAACCATTCGTTTTTTCCAGCCAGTCCCAAAGCTCTTTATTTAGTTGTCCGGCTATTTCCTGATGTTGTGGGCTCCGGATTAAATTATTTACTTCATAGGGGTCTTGCTGCAGATCATACAACTGGTCAATATCCCAAATACCTTGTGAACGAATAAATTTATAGCGATCTGTTCTGACTGCAAATTGTGTAGGTGTTTGGGGGAAGGCATTTTCCCAGTAATATTCATAAAATACCCTGTCTCTCCATGGTATAGAATTCCCTCTCATAAGTGGCAAAAATGAATTCCCCTGCATTTGATCTGGTTTTTTTACACCTGCTATTTCTAAAATTGTGGGGGCTATATCTATGTTAAGCACCATCTGTTTGATTTTAGTATCAGGTTTTATCAAATCAGGGCAACGGGCCAATAAAGGTATCCGCATAGATTCTTCATACGCATGCCGTTTATCAATTAAACCATGCTCCCCAAAAGAAAAACCGTTATCGCCTGCATAAATAATCAGTGTTTCTTTATCTAATCCATTTTCTTTTAAATAGGCTAAAACCCGTCCAATGCTGTTATCAATTCCTAAAAGTGTTTCCAGGTAGTCCTGGTAAAACTGCTCGAAATCAGTTTGTCCATGAAACATAAAATCTACGCCATGCCAACTATAGCGCTGGGCACGCACCCAGTTAGGTATATCTTTATAATTAACACTGTATTGGCTTTCAGCTTGTTTGCCCCTGGAAAATTGTTTACTGTTAGGCCCGGCTGTGTTAAACATAGAAACCGGGTACTGGATTTGAATATCTTTATAATGCCCTTTATCACGTTTTGAAGGAATGAACTCCGCGTGCACTGCTTTATGTGACAGATACATAAAGAAAGGTTTATCTTTTTTTCGCTTATCTAACCAGTCTAAAGCCAAATCTGTTAATACATCTGTTATATAGCTACTGTCTTTATATTGCACATGGTTGCCATCTATGTTAAGCAGAGGGTTGTAATAAATGCCTTGTCCACGAAAACTTACCCAACGATCAAAACCTGGACGGGGATCGTCATTATTGCCTCCCATGTGCCATTTACCTAAAAATGCCGTTTGGTAGCCTTGCTCTTGTAAATATTGCGGAAAGAAGATTAAACTGCCGGGTGCAGGCGCATCATTATCAACAACGGTATGCGTGTGTGCATATTGGCCGGTTAGTATTGAGGCCCGGCTGGGCGAACAAAGCGAGGTGGTTACAAATGCATTTTGAAACACTACTCCTTCCTTTGCTAACCTGTCCATATTGGGGGTTTCCAATCCCGGAACTTTACCTGTAAAACCCATAAAATCATATCGGTGATCATCTGATAAAATAAAGATAACATTTCGGGGCTTTGTTCCATCGATCTTCTCATACGGGATAATCTGCTGGTTTTGCGCATTGAGCAGCGTTGAATTACCTATAAAAATAGTTGCAGTTATTACATGCAAATAAGCTGTTTTCTTAAACATGTCCATAATGAATTTATTAATTGATTATTTTATCTTGTTTTGTTCATTTTTAAAGAATATGCTTCCCTGTTCTTTTGAATGGGAACCAGATGCTTCTTTAATTTGTTTTGTGTTCGAACACTTATTTTAACAGCTTAAACTTCGCCGTCATTTTGATATCGGCACTGGATGAGCCGATAAGCACATTAAATTGCCCCTTTTCTGCCTTCCAATGATGGTTTTGTATATCCCAAAAAGAAAGGTCTTCGCGATTGATTACAAAATCAACCTGCTTTGTTTCTCCTGGGTTCAGAAATATTTTTTTAAACCCTTTTAATTCTTTTTCAGGACGGACGACGCTTGCATTGCTATCATGAACATATAACTGAACTACTTCGGCACCTGCGGCAGGACCACTATTTGATATGCTGCATTGAACTTTTAGAGAGTCAGGACCTGAAATAGTTGTGGAAGATAATTTTATCCAGTTGTATTTGAATGTTGTATAAGAAAGTCCAAAACCAAAGGGAAAAGAAACCGCTATCTTATTTCTTTCATACCACCTGTATCCAATAAAAATACCCTCCTTATACGTTTTATGGATCACCTCGCCGGGTTTTACAAATGGTGCAAATTCAGGTATTTTAGCATTTTGTTTTCCCAGCCAGTAATCCTTATAATAGCTATTATCGCCATGCCAATAAGGCTTTTCCCCCAGATAATTAAATTCAGGATCAGGTGAGTCTTCAAATTTCTTTTCAATCGTAAAGGGCAAATGACCGGAAGGGTTTACTTTTCCGCTGATGATGTCGGCAAGGGCATTTCCTCTTTCCTGCCCGAGAAAATAAGTATATAGAACCCCTTTTACTTTAGGAAGCCAGGGCATATCCAATCCGTTTGAGGCGGTAATGATTACCACAACATTATGATTGAGCGATGTGCAGTGATTAATTTCAGCATTTACTTCAGCAGGTTCATAAAAGGGGATGTCTTCCCCTTCTCCGGCTGGTTTATCCAACCGGTATAATACTACATCTGCATTCCTGATTTCTTCGTCAGACGGCTTGGCAATACATTTAAAATTTTGTCCGTAAACCTCTTGCATCCCTG
>JAUXUF010000231.1 GCA_030684645.1 Bacteroidota bacterium
AACAGTTCGAGGGAAAAGTTAACCTGGATGATGAAAATGCGGTTTTCGATTTCGACGGTTTGGTGAACTTAAATCCAAACCACGAACGCTACAAATTTAAGTTGAATGTGAAGGGAGCAGACCTTCAAAAACTGAAATTAACCGAAAATGATGCACGGATCAGTTTTGTCGCAGCCGCCGATTTAAAAGGCGGAACCTTTAATCAGATGAATGGAACGGCTGGAATCACCAATATTATTGTTGCCCGCGATGCCAAAAAATATGTACTCGATTCGTTTTTAACCGCTTCGGTAAACGAACCCAATAAAAGTGAAATCAAGGTGAGCAGCGCATTGATCGACATCAAATATTCAGGAACTGTTTCGCCTGCTGTACTTCCCGCCTTGCTGAACCAATTCATCAACAATTATTTTCCGGTTTCAGATCCAAATCAGCAGGTAACGAAAAGTGACCAGTCAAATTTTAATTTTGAGATACAATTTCACAATCATCCCATACTTTCGAAAGTTCTTTTGCCTCAGCTCAAAGAATTTGAGCCGGGAATCATTCAGGGTAGTTTTGATAGTAAGAAAAACGAATTAAAGCTGAATGCCACAGTGAGGAAGATTGTTTACGGATCGACTGTAATTAAAGACTTTGCGGTAGATGTGAATTCAGATAACAAAGCTTTGAAATATAAAATTTCAAGCAGTGCGATTTCAAACTCACAAGTTAATCTGGACAATTTTTCGATGGACGGAAAACTGGCTGATAACAAAATGATTTTAAACCTTTCGTCAACTGATGGCAAGAATAAGAAGCTTCTGATCCAGTCTCAGATTACAAAGGATAATGGCAATTACAAGCTGACAATCGATCCGAAAGATTTCTACCTGGTAAATAACCGCTGGGACATTGCCGCAGATAATTTCATTGAATTCGGTGACCAGGGATTTCGAATCCACAATTTTTTCATTAATCACAAGGAAAGTCAGATTAAGATCGCCTCCGTTCACGATCGGTTTAATGATGATCTGAACATTGCCATCAAGAATTTCAGACTGGACGACATTTCCCGGATTGTTGAAAAAGATACCAGTTTGGTAAAAGGCAATGTGGATGGGAATGTATTGCTTAAACGAGTGAACAACACGTATGGTTTAGTCGCTGATGCAAAAATCATTAACCTGATTGTTCACGATGTTCGCATCGGAGATTTAACAGTAAATGCCGGAAATCCCAGAGCAGATAAATTTGACCTTGATGTGAATTTATCCGGTCCTGATAACAATCTTACCGCAAACGGCTATTTTATCCCGAACGGTGGCGCTAATTCAATCAGCATAAAAACAATCATACAATCGCTTTCGATGAAAACCATTGAAGCTTTTTCGATGGGACAAATCAGCGAAGCAGCCGGAACGCTTACCGGAAATGTTTTATTTGAAGGATCGACCTCTGCGCCTGACATTACCGGAGAATTGGTTTTTAACAATGTGTTTTTAAAACCTTCATTCCTGAATAACCGTCTGGAAATAAAACACGAAACAATTCAACTGAAAAAGGACGGAATTTATTTCGACTCATTTACCATGCTGGATGGTGACCAGAATACAGCAATCATTAATGGTTCAGTCCTGATGAAACAATTTTCAAATTTTGTTTTTGATTTACAGGTCAATACAAAAGACTTTCTATTATTCAACACGAGCAGTAAGGATAATAAAGAATTCTTTGGGAGGATGGTTGTTGACAGCAAGATTAAAGTCAGTGGACCGATGAACCTTCCAGTGGTAAATGCCAGGGTAATCCTAAAAAAAGGCTCCAACTTTACATTTTCAGTTCCTGAAGACAAACTAACTACTGACAAAGGAGAAGATGTGGTTGAATTTGATAACTCATTAGAATTCAATCCAATTCTATCCAGAGGTGAGAATAAGGGGACACAAACAACCGGCATGACTGGATTTGATCTCTCTTCCATTATTGAGATCGACAAGAAAGCAACACTCCGGTTATTAATGGATCCTGCCTCTACTGACTCATTGGTTGTTAAAGGCGAGGCAGCTTTAAGTTTCACCATGGATCAAAGCGGGAAAATGAGCCTTACCGGCGCTTATAATTTAAGTGACGGCAGTTACCTCGTGTCATTGGAATCAGTAATCAAAAAGAAATTTGAAATTGATGCCGGAAGTACAATTATCTGGAACGGTGATCCTTTGGATGCCGAAATATCCATCAATGCAACCTATTCTGTCCGGGCTTCACCTTATGACCTGGTGGCTGACCAGATATCAGGTTTAAGTGATGTTGATAAGGGCGGGTATAAACAGCGTTATCCATTTTTAGTCTTGCTGAAACTGCGTGGAGAAATTTTACATCCGGTAATTAGTTTTGAAATACAATTAGCCCCTGAGGATAAAGGAATTCTGGGCGGAGCCGTAAATCAGAAACTGAACATGCTAAATGAAGATGAATCAGCATTAAACAAACAGGTTTTTGCTTTATTGGTATTGGGCAGGTTTGTTCAGGAAAATCCCTTTCAAACTGAGTCGGAAGCAGGAGCTTCAACATTAATCCGGTCAACGGTGGGCAAATTTTTATCCCAGCAATTAAATCAACTGAGCTCAAAAGTGATCCCCGGAATGGAATTAAATTTTGATATTCAATCGTATAACGATTATCAGACCGGACAGGCAAAAGGAAGAACACAAGTTGAAATTGGTGTAAAGAAGCAACTTTTTAATGAACGGTTGTCAGTTCAGCTTGGCGGTTCGGTTGATGTTGAAGGTGACAGGGCAAAACAAAATTCGGCAAGCGATATCACGGGTGATGTTACCGTTGAATACAAACTGAACAAAGATGGCAGTTTCAGAATGAAAGGATTCAGGCATAATCAGTATGAAGGAGCCATTGAAGGTCAGCTGGTTGAAACCGGAGTCGGACTGGTATATGTGCGCGATTTCAACGGTTGGAAGAGATTTTTCAAACCGTATAAAAAGAAAGAACGGCCTGCGGAATTACCGGAAGAAGGACAATAAAACACAGTTTCACATTATAAATAAATTGCATAAATATTCATTCATAACGGATAAAAATTTCAAAACGGCTTTAATGTTGAATATTGTTTAACCTCTACGAGGTAAGACTGTACTGGGGTTTGTTATTTCTACAACACTGAATCTCCTACGGAGAAATTTCCGCGTAGCGGATTAAGTATTGTAGAACAGAAGCAAAAAATTAATCATTTTCCGCGTAGCGGATAAACTTTGATTTTTCGCGGTCAATAGAGTTTTTAAAATAAATAATCAGATTTGACTTAATATAGTTTCTTAATTATGAAACACTTAAATAATATATTCCTGATTTTGATTTCCCTGCTTCTGGCTGCTTGCAGTGGCTCCCGGCATTTACCCAACGGTGAAAAGCTTTACACAGGTGCGGAAATTAAATTGGAATCAGTTGATAAAGTGAATAAACGCTTGATTAAAGCCGTAGCGGAAGGCGCAGTACGTCCGGCGCCGAATAAAGTTTATTTGGGTAATCGGCCTAAATTGTGGTTGTATAATGTAGCAGGAGAAGAGCCCAAAACAAAATTGGGAAAGTGGTTGAAGAAAACAGGCGAAGCTCCGGTGCTGATGAGTAGTGTTAAACCCGGTGTTACATCCGAAATAATTGATGCAAAGCTTTTCAATATAGGGATATTTAAAAGTTTTACTGAATCAAAAACCATTGAAAAGAAGCGTACGGTCAAAGTTATTTATACCAGTCATGTTCACAAGCCTTACGTTGTTAAAGATTTGATCTATTCTATTGCGGATGACAGTTTAAGTCGGTTGATCCTCGCTGAAAAAGATAAATCGTTGATTAAACCCGGCGACGATTATAATCTCGACATCTTAAAAAACGAGCGGATACGGATCGATGGCTTCTTGAAAAACGAGGGGTATTTCTATTTCAATCCCGATTATTTGCTTTTTAAAGCCGATACTTCAAACGTAAATCATGATGTCACGTTCAAAATCACTTTAAAAGACAGTATTCCGGAAGATGCATTAACCGTTTACCGCATTAACAATGTGTATATCAATCAGAACTATTCGTTGAACGAGAGGCCTGCACGGAATAACCGAGATACTGTAATCGTTGAAAACATTGTGTTTCTGGGGAAAGAAGAATGGATGGCGATACGACCCAAAGTACTTGTGAATTCAATTTATCTGCGAAAAAAGGAAGTCTTTTCGCGACTGAATCACATCATCACCTTGAACCGTTTGATGTCAATGGGGAATTTCAAATTAGTCCAGGTGAACTTTTCTGAAAACAATACTTCAGTTCCGGGATTATTGGATGTAAATATTCTGATGACCCCAATGCCAAAACGAACTTTCAGGGCTGAAATTGACCTGGTTTCCAAATCGAATAATTACGCGGGACCCCGGATGAATTTGAGTATTATGAATCGGAACACCTTTGGCGGCGCGGAATTATTGAATCTTAATCTGGCCGGATCTTTTGAGTCGCAATTGGTTGGCACCGGGGAAAATTTATATTCCTATTCCTATAATCCACAGGTTGAGTTGACATTTCCCCGCTTTTTGGTTCCGTTTAAAATCAGCCGGACAAACAGTATTTATATTCCTAAAACCAGCCTGTTACTTTCATACAATTACCTGAAAAGGGTAAATTATTTCGACATGCGCACCTTTCGGTTCGTTTATGGTTTCAAGTGGAAAGAAAATATCCGGAAAGAACATGAATTGAATCCTATCGATATCAGTTATACTTCGGTCGGAAATAAATCAATCTTATTCACCGACTTGCTTGCGGCAAATCCTTTCCTGAAAAAAAGCTATGAAGAGCAGTTCATTGCCGGTGGAACATATTCGTTTACATACAGCGAGCAGATGCTTTCAGGGAAAAAGGTGCAATCCTATCTTCATTTATCCTCAGAACTTGCCGGAAATGCTTTTTCGCTGGCAAATAGAATTGCAGGCGCAAAAACATCGTCAGCTAACCCTTCTACCATAGTTGGTTCCATCTATTCACAATATGCAAAACTAAGTATCGATGGCCGTAGCTACTACAATTTTAAAAATAAAAACAAACTGGCGGTGCGGGTTTTCGCCGGAGTCGCCAAGTCCTACGGTAACTCGTCCATTCTGCCTTATACCAAACAGTTTTTCGCTGGCGGACCGAACAGTTTGCGTGCTTTTCAGATTAATTCCGTTGGACCGGGCAGTTTTTATCAGGATACGGGCAAAAGAGGTTTTTTGCAATTGGGAGGTGATGTGAAACTGGAAACGAATGTCGAATACCGCTTTAATATATACAGCTATTTTAAAGGAGCCCTGTTTGTTGACGCCGGAAATGTATGGTTGCTGAAATCGAATCCAGCCAATACGGGCAGTCCGTATCTATTTTCCAAATTTATGGATGAGTTTGCGGTTGGAACAGGAGTGGGAATCCGGGTTGATGTTTCCTTCTTTATCTTACGATTCGATCTGGCCATGCCATTGCGGAAACCCTGGCTGGAAGATAATCACAGGTGGGTAACTAACGATATAAACTTCGGAAATTCGGCATGGAGGAAGGATAATTTGGTTCTGAATGTGGCTATTGGGTATCCATTTTAAGATTTCTGGTCCGGATTTAATTGATCTACATTCCATCTGGACGGATTCTGTATAATGTATTCTGCAATCCGGTCATACGATCTGTCATCCCGTATGATATGTTCCCAATAATTCCGTTGCCACAATTTTCCACCGAATCGTTGCCATCCCCGATTTTTAACTCCGCGAATGTATTCGTTCGTCGTCATTGTTTTAAACCAATCGACAACATCACCAATGGTTGCACCAATTTTTTTATTGTTGGGACCGTATTTGGGTTCGGTTATGGGATTATGATCCGGACCGTTTATTGGATCATCAGGACGCCCACGTAGGGGCGCCCCTACGTGGGCGCCTTGATGACCATATATATCCCCGTCCTGATGATTGTACGAACATTTCCCCGTAATTTCGACAATGCAATGAAAATGGTTGGGCATGACAACCATTTCGTGGCAACGAATGTCATGGTATTTATTTCCCAATTCGTAATACCATTTTACAATCATTTTGCCCGCATCGTTGAATATCATTTTCCGAATATCATTTTGTCCATCCAATTTCTGTCGGGGCACCCCTTTGTGGGTGCCCATCTCCTCGATATTGACGTCCTGAATTTCGGATATATTAGGGCAGACACGTGCGATTGGTAGGTCGCAAGTGCAACCGGTACCGTTAGCGTGAATTCAGGTTTCAATTCCAGTGTGGTGCGATTGGTAGGCCCCGGTATAACGGCATCCCAACTGCCGTCAATCGATGTTTCAATTCCAGTGTGGTGCGATTGGTAGTAGGAAGCTACACGGCTTGCGGATAGATGATTGTTAGTTTCAATTCCAGTGTGGTGCGATTGGTAGCAATTATAAAAATCGTAGTTTTTATAATCAACTGTAGTTTCAATTCCAGTGTGGTGCGATTGGTAGGCATCCCACTTGTTAACGGGATTGATTTGATGAAAAGTTTCAATTCCAGTGTGGTGCGATTGGTAGTTCACGACATCTTTTATTCAAAAACAGTTGAAAAAGTTTCAATTCCAGTGTGGTGCGATTGGTAGATGGTTGTTGATAATGAATTCATCAAAAAATACAACGTTTCAATTCCAGTGTGGTGCGATTGGTAGAATCAATCACATGCAAGAAAGAATGTTAGATGGCTCTTAGTTTCAATTCCAGTGTGGTGCGATTGGTAGGGCAGCTTGAATGATACCATAACTCCGCTACCTGCAGTTTCAATTCCAGTGTGGTGCGATTGGTAGGTTAATGTTTTTGGTAAGGTTGAAAATGGAACTATGTTTCAATTCCAGTGTGGTGCGATTGGTAGTAACAAGGGTCGTGAGCAATATAATGATGATGATCAGTTTCAATTCCAGTGTGGTGCGATTGGTAGA
>JAUXUF010000233.1 GCA_030684645.1 Bacteroidota bacterium
TAGTGGACAGCTAAATCTTCCTTTCCAATATTTTATAGGGAATGGTAGTAGCCAAACTTTTGATAAGAATTTCCGAGAATTAGGTATTAACTCATTATTTGCTTCTGCTGATATTGATTTCAATAATTATTTATATCTGACATTAAGCGGAAGGAATGATTGGTTCTCTACACTTGATTCAAGGAATAATAATCTGTTTTATCCATCAGCCGGATTGAGCTTTTTATTATCAGATGCTTGGAATTCAAAGCCTTCGTGGATGAATTACGCAAAAATTCGCACTTCATGGGCACAGGTAGGGGGTGGAGCACCTAACCCTTATGGTCTTGCACAAACTTTTAGTGCACAGGCAGTACCACATTTGGGACAATCCTTGATGAACGTTACCAGTGCCACAATTCCTGCATTATTAACGCCATATACCTCTACTACCTATGAGGCTGGTTTAGAAATGAGAGTGTTCAACAACCGTTTAGGAATGGATTTGACAATTTACGATAGAACCACAACAGACGATATTGTAAATGCTGCAATTCCTCCTTCGAGTGCTTATTCCAGTGTAGCTCTGAATGTAGGTAAAATGAAAAACAGAGGTATTGAATTAATGTTTAGTGGAACTGTTATTAAATCAGAACGAGGATTAAACTGGGATATGTCTTATAACATGGCATACAATGATAATAATGTAATTAAGATTGCCGATGGGTTAACTTCATTACAATTGCCAGGTGCTACAACTAGAACCTTAAATGGTTGGATATATCATTTTGAGGGTCAACCATTCGGAGTCATCGCAGGTTTTAAGCAATTAAAAAATGCAAGTGGACAGTTGGTGTTTAATCGTAATAGTGGCACACCTATTAGTGGTCCATTAGAAGTATTGGGGCGCGGTGTTCCGCCTTTAGCAATGGGTATAAACAACAATTTCAGGTACAAAAATTTAAATATGAGTTTCTTGGTTGATAGTAGATGGGGAGGAAGTATTTATGCAGCAACTAATGCCTATGGTACTGGTTTTGGTGTACATAAAAGAACCGTGGCAAATGGTGTAAGAGAAACTGGTGTACAAGTCAATGGTGTTGATCAGGCCGGAGCTCCATATAGTGCCAGTGTTCCTGCACAAAACTACTTTCAAGGAATTGCCTATACAATTACAGATAATTTTGTAGAGAGCGCTGACTTTATTAAGCTGCGTTCATTAAGTATAGGTTACAATCTACCTACAGCACTTTTAGTTAAAACTCCGTTCCAATCTGCTAATATTTCTTTAGTAGGCCGTAATTTGTTGTTATTATATAATGCGTCAGAAA
>JAUXUF010000244.1 GCA_030684645.1 Bacteroidota bacterium
CAAAATAATCAAATATCTCCGAAGGCAAAAGAAGTCGGATCAGGCTCTGGTAATGATCATTTAACATTGTCATAGCATCTCTGTTTTTTAATAACAAAGATTCATTTTTATATCGTTCCCCACAACAATGTCATGTGATCCATTAATTTTGGCATTTTTATTATTTCTGTGATTTTCCCAAGCTTCTACCTCTGTTATTGCTTCTTCTTTTGTAGCAATATATCGATTTAAACATTGTCCATTGAGTACATGTAATTCGATTTCAGCCATGTTCAACCAACTACCATGTTTAGGGGTAAATATAAATTCAAACCTATCCATCAGTCGTTTGGCTTCTTCTGGCAGAAATGTTTCATAAAAAGCCGATACGTCATGTGTCTTGAAATTATCCATAACCAACCTTATCTTTTTTGCCTGTGGGTACATCTCATCTGCTATTTGTTTAACAAACTTAGCCCAGTCCTTTTTTGTCTTGTAATCAGTAACTTCAACAAGTCTCTTTCCCTTCAAAGGTTCATTTGCCATAAAGATATTAATCATTCCATGTCTTATGTATTCATAATCTAATCTTGCTTCCTGACCCGGTTTTATTGGTGTCGATGCAACCTCTTCAATCAGCTGCTTGGGTGATTCATCCATGCACACCACGGGATAATCTTCATCATATGGCTGTTTGTAAACATCCAACACACGTTCCATATTGGCTACAAATGAACTGTTTTGTTCGGGTGGAATAACCCAACCTTTTACTTTCCAAGGCTTAAGTTCGTTTTTTTTAAAACCTCGCCAACAGACACATGAGAGATGTAGTCAATATAATTCAATTCCACCATTTTGTCTGCCAAAAGCCTTAGTGACCATTTAGCAAATCCAGCTGGTGGCTCACTACAGCAAAGTGCCACTATTCTTGCCTCCATGTCACCGTCTACCTTTTTGGTGTAATTTTGGGTTGAAGGCCGTCTCTCCAATACACTTTCAAATCCTTCGTCAATGAACTTCTTCTTTACCCTATCTATCGTTCTTTCACCTACTTTTAGAATCTTACAGATTTCTGCATTCTTTATCTCTGTATTCTTTGAAAATTCGCCTTTGTCACAATTTAATAAAATATATGCAGCCCTATAGGCTTGCGAGCTGTGGCTACCTTTATTGATTACATTATTGAGTTCTTCAGCCTCAATTTTATTTAGTTTGATAGTGTAGTGTACCATATGCCGTTTTTGATGCAAATATACAAACTACAACCGTCATATCAAAATTAACTTAACACTAGTTAATAAATAGGAATTTATAAATAATTTAAAAATAGAAATCATGAAAAATTCAGTCTTAACATTCGCAGTAATCGTAATTTTAGTGGCATTATTTTCAAATGCATATAGTCAGGCTTCCAATATGGAAAGTGAAAAAAAAGAATCAGATAAGAAGCACAATATTTGGGTTGGACTTAGGGGAGGAATGGATTTGGAGACTCCTACAATTGACACAGAAGAGATCAAAACTCAGTTAAACTCTAATTATCAGTTTGGTGCATTCATGAGGTTGGGGAAGAAGTTGTTCATCCAACCTGAAGTCTATTATGCAGTTAGAAATGAACAATTTTCATTCGCACTGGCGCCAACTGAAGAAAAGGTGATGGTAAATTCATTAAAAGTTCCAGTTCTTTTGGGTATTAGAATAATTAACCTGGGCATAGTTAGTGCACATGTGATGGCAGGGCCAGTGGGTACAATGTTTCTTAGTCAAAGCCATACAGAACATGAAATTGAAAGATCAAAAAATGAATACAAGGTTCAATTGGGTGGTGGAGTTGACATTTTAGGATTTATCACAATCGATGTTCGTTATTCTGTCAATTTGAATGATAACATAAAAGAAGAACTAAATCAACTAAGATTTAAAGACGGAGTCAATGTAACTTTGGGTTTGAAATTCAGATAGTATATCATAAAATACTGCATGTGAGTTGTAATATAGATTTACAACTATTTTGGTCAAATAAAAAGGAGCCCGTAAAAGCTCCTTTTCTAATTCTATATTTCTTTAATAAATTGCTATTCAATGATTTGCCATAACTCCCTCTCCTTTGGAGAGGGTTGGGGTGAGGCTTTTAATACCTGTAATGTTCAGGTTTGTATGGACCTTCAACCGGTATTCCAAGGTATTCAGCCTGATCAGCACTTAAAATCGTCAGTTTAACACCGATTTGTTCCAAATGCAACCGGGCAACTTCCTCATCCAGGTATTTAGGCAAACGATACACATTGACATCGTACTTGTTTTTCCAAAGTTCAATCTGCGCCAGTGTCTGGTTGGTAAATGAGTTCGACATGACAAACGACGGATGTCCTGTTGCACAACCGAGGTTCACCAAACGACCTTCAGCAAGCAAAAAGATAGCATGACCATCGGGGAAAGTATATTTGTCAACCTGAGGTTTGATATTCATTTTGACGATTCCCGGCCAGTTTTCTAAACGGGCAACCTGAATTTCGTTGTCGAAATGGCCGATGTTGCAAACAATGGACTGATCTTTCATGACTGCCAAATGTTCTGCGGTAATGATGTCCTTGTTTCCGGTAGTGGTCACAAAAATGTTTCCTTCCGAAACGGCATCTTCCATGGTTTTTACTTCGAAACCTTCCATGGCAGCCTGAAGGGCACAAATCGGATCAATTTCGGTTACGATGACACGTGCCCCGTAACTACGCATCGAATGGGAACAACCTTTGCCAACATCTCCGTAACCGGCCACAACAACCACTTTCCCGGCAATCATTACATCGGTGGCACGCTTGATTCCGTCGGCCAGCGATTCGCGGCAACCATATAAATTGTCAAATTTTGATTTGGTCACCGAATCGTTCACATTGAAAGCCGGAAACAGCAGTTTCCCTTCGTTCATCATCTGGTACAAACGATGAACACCAGTTGTAGTTTCTTCCGAAACACCTTTGATATACGGTACCTGGCGGGTCCAGCGCTGCGAATCGAAAGCCAGAACTTGTTTCAGTGCATTATTCAGTTCACGTTCATCTTCGGCTTCAACTGGTTTGTCCAGAATGGAAGGATTTTTTTCTGCTTCATAACCGATGTGAATCATCATCGTAGCATCTCCCCCATCGTCAACCAGCAATGTTGGGCCAAGACCGTTTCCGAAATCGAGTGCACGTTCGGTACACCACCAGTATTCCGACAATGATTCACCTTTCCAGGCAAATACCGGGATTCCGGCAGCAGCAATGGCCGCAGCAGCATGATCCTGGGTACTGAAAATATTGCAACTTGCCCAACGCACTTCGGCGCCCAGCTCAACCAGAGTTTCAATTAATACGGCAGTTTGAATCGTCATATGAAGCGATCCCATGATGCGCGAACCTTTCAGCGGCTTGGATGCTGAATATTTATTCCGGAGAGAAATCAGTCCGGGCATTTCTTTTTCTGCAATTTCTATCTCTTTCCGGCCAAATGCGGCAAGCGATATATCGGCTACTTTGTAAGCCAATTGTTCTAAAGTTTTTGTAGTCATTTCTGAAATTTAAAATTTGAGGACAAAGATAATCAAATCACATCATTATTTCTATTTTCACCAAACAACTCAACTGCATTTATGGCATCACCACTATTGCAATCAGCGTATTCACCATAAAACCATTCGGCATTTGGGTCGTGTTTAATTTTTACCTGCCTGATATTTGATATTTCGTTGTAGCCATCTTCGTATCCCCTTACTACGACAATCGTATCAGGCGACAATTTCTGCAATTCCTGGATAAGTTCTTTGGCTGTCATTTTGTTTTCTTTTTGTTATTCGTTATTTCTTCATTTTGAGTTTTCTACTTTTTGTTCCATCTTTTTGATATTTTGTACGATTAGTTAACAGGCATAGCCGGAGTGTTTTTACACATGTCGCTGTGATTAGAGAATTCGCTGAAACCAGGCAATGGTATCCGTTTTATCTTTTGCAAGCTGATCTTTCAGCGCCTCGATCGAGCCAAAATTCTGTTCTTCCCGAAGTTTTTTAAAGAATATAAGTTCGATGTGTTCACCATAAATATCCGCATTAAAATCGAAGATATGCACCTCGATGCTCCGGTGATCGGCATTGTTATTGACCGTCGGACGGCTGCCAATATTCAGCATTCCCTTGTAGGTTTTTTGGTGAATATTCACCTGAACCGCGTAAACTCCATAACCCGGGATGATTTTATCCGGATCGGAAGCGGCCACATTGGCCGTTGGAAACTGAATCTTTCGCCCAAGCTTTTGTCCTTCAATTACGGTTCCGTGAAGTGTAAAAGGATATCCCAAAAAGGTGTTGGCTGTCTCAAAGTCGCCATGCTGAATGGCATCGCGTATTTTGGTTGAGCTGATGTGGGATTCGTTCATCAGTAAAACATCGAGCTTTTCGATCTGAAAACCAAGCCTGTCGGCACAACTCTTCAGAAATTCAAAGTCTCCCTTCCGGTTTTTCCCGAATTTATGATCGTAGCCTACAACCAGTGACTGGGTATGAATCTGGCCCACCAGTATATTCTCAACAAATTCTTCATAAGGTAACTGTGAAAATTCAGGAGTGAACGGATAGATGATCAGGTGATCGATTCCGGATTGTTCAAACAATTCGATCTTCTCTTCCATTGTGGTTAAAAGACGTAGGCTGGATTCCAACGGGGCAACAATTTTGCGGGGATGTGGATCGAAAGTGAAAATCACAGATTCTCCATTCCTTAACTTTGCCAGATCATGCAACCGGGCTATGATTTTGCGATGCCCCAAATGGACTCCATCAAAAGTTCCAATGGTTAAAACCGGGTTTTTGGCTTTGAAATTTTTGAGGTCTCTGTGTATCTTCAACTTTGTTTGTGTTTGAATTCGGTACCAAAATTAATTATTTCAACGTGTCTGTATCAAATAAAAAGCACCAAATCAAAAGGTATGTTTCAAAAACTGACCGGCCAGGCTCTTTATGAAGCCGAAATTATTATTTTTATGCCCTTTATGAATCGATAAAAATCGCTACTGTGAAAAAAATATTTTCGATTGTGATCGTACTGGCAGTATTTGCTTTTGGCTGCACCAAACCCAAAGGATTCGTTATCAGCGGAAAGATAACCAATGCTGAAGGCAAATTTCTGTATTTGGATGAATTAAAGGTATCTTCGAGCATACTTGTCGATTCGGTAAAATTAAAAAAAGATGGCTCTTTCAAATTCAAAGGCAAGATTGGGTATCCCAATTTCTACCTGCTTCGATTAAATGAGAAAAACTTTGTAACCCTGTTGGTCGATACCACCGAGAAGATTACAATTTTTGGCGACGCTGCCAACTTTTCACGCGATTATATTGTAGAGGGTTCTCCGGGTTCGTTGCTGGTACAGGATCTTAACAACAGACTGACAAAGACCAAACATAAACTCGATTCCATCAGCAACCGGGTAAATGCATTCCGGTCGCGGGAAAACTACAGCATTCAGAAAATCATTTGGGATAAGGAATTGGCTGATATCAAGCAAAGCCAGATCAGGTATTCGACTGACTTTGTTCAGAAACATCCGTTCTCCATGTCATCTGTGCTGGCCTTGTACCAGAAATTCGATGATTCAAACTATGTCGTTCAGGATCTGCAATCCCTGAAAGTGGCAGCCTCGGCCCTGAATTCAATTTTCCCAAAATCAGAACATGTTAAGGCTTTGTACGCGAATACCCAGCGATTAATGGCCCAGGAAAAGAACAGCAAACTTCAGGATTTCATCGCTAAAAATGGGGAGAATTCGCCTGATATTATCCTTCCCAATCACAATGGCCGGGATATTTCCCTTTCATCGCTGGCCGGGAAAGTCGTTCTGATTCAGTTCTGGTCGGCGCTGAACCGCGATTCACGTATTCAGAATCAAGCCTTGGTTGAGCTTTACGCCAAATACAAATCAAAAGGACTTGAAATCTATCAGATAAGCGTGGACACCAATCGGGCTGCATGGTTAAGTGCAATTGAACAGGACAAATTAAGCTGGATAAATGTCGGAGACATGAAAGGAAGTAATAGCGCCTTGAATAATTTTAACATTCAGGCTATACCAGCAAATTACATTCTCGACAAAGACAGACGCATTGTCGCTAAGAATTTGCAGGGTCCAAGTCTGGATCAGGCTATCGCCAAACTTACCCGATAGCGTCCTCTTTTGACAAATATAATTAAACAGTTCTGCGGTTTAAAAGGCCGATTATCCATTTAATTTTACTCCAATAAGATATTGAAAAAACAAGGCAAAAAAATATATTTTGTTTCCGACGTTCATCTGGGCGCACCGGCTTTAAAAAATAACAAGGAGCGCGAACTGGCCTTTGTAAACTGGCTGAATGAAATCAAGGAGGATGCCTCTCACCTTTTTCTGATGGGAGATATTTTCGATTTCTGGTTCGAATATAAAACCGTAGTTCCACGCGGGTTTACCCGCACGCTGGGCAAAATCGCCGAGATAGCCGATTCAGGAGTGGAGGTTCACTTCTTCACCGGCAACCACGATGTCTGGGTTTTCGACTACCTGCCCAACGAATTGGGGATGACTTTACACCGAAATGAAATCAAAACTGAACTCCATGGAAAGAAATTCTTTCTGGCTCATGGTGATGGGCTCGACCTGAGCGACAAAGGTTATATCCTTCTGAAAAAGCTATTTACCAGTAAAACCCTGCAATGGATCTTTGCCCGGATTCATCCGAATTTAGCAATTTCGCTAGGCCATAACTGGTCAAAACATTCAAGAATCACGAAAGGAATAACCGGTGAAGAATTTAAAGGTAAATCTAATGAAGGAATGTATATTTTTGCAGAATCAATCCTACGTGAAGAAAAATTTGATTATTTCATCTTTGGACATCGGCATGTATTAATTGACAGTCCTATTGGCGAAAATAGCCACTACATCAATCTGGGCGACTGGATTCACCATTTTTCATATGGAGTTTTCGACGGGAATACGTTTGAACTCAAACAATATAATTATCAAGGCCCCCGTGGCCACTGAAAATTGAATTATGACAAAACGGATTTATACTAAAATTGTGGGTACAGGAAGTTATATTCCTACACGGACAATCGGAAATGACCATTTCCGTAATTATACTTTTTATGATCCCGCGACGAAACTCCCCTTTGAGAAAAGCAATGAGGAGATTATTCTGAAATTTAAGGAAATAACCAACATCAGTGAGCGCCACTGGATCTCAAACGATATCAACAATTCGGACATGGCCAGCCTGGCCGTTAAGGATGCCTGTGAGTCGGCCAACCTTGATCCTGAAACGCTTGATTTCATTATCGTGGCGCATAATTTTGGAGATGTCGATCCGATTTCGACCCGCGTTGATATTCTTCCAAGCCTGGCAAACCGGGTTAAGGCCAAACTAAACATCAAGAACCCGGCTTGTTTTTGTCACGACATCCTTTCTGGTTGTCCGGGCTGGACTCAGGGAATGATTACCGCCGATGCCTATATCCGCAGCGGAATGGCCAAACGGGGCGTTGTTGTTGGATCGGATGTGCTCTCGCGCATTTCTGACCCGCACGACCGTGATACCATGATTTATGCCGATGGCGCCGGAGCCACCATTGTTGAAGCCATTGAAAGTCCGGAGCCTACCGGAATCCTTTCACATTCAAGCCGGTCTGATTCTGTTCATTACTGGAATTTGCTGATCAATGGAAAATCTTCCAATCCTGAATTTGAAGGAAGCGACCAATTCATCAAAATGGCCGGGCATAAACTGTACGTTTACGCGTTAAACTTTGTACCACTGGTGGTTAAGGAAAGTATCGACAAAGCCGGATTGCACCTGGGAGATATCAAAAAAGTACTGATCCATCAAGCCAATGAAAAGATGGATGAAGCCATTCTGAAGAATGTATTCAAACTTTACAATGAAAAGATTATTCCAAAAGGAATCATGCCCATGACCATCGAAAAACTTGGCAATTCGTCCACGGCAACAGTCCCTACATTGCTCGATAAGATTCTCAAAGGCCAGATGGAAGGACAGGTCATCAACCCGGGAGATCACATTATCCTGTGTTCGGTAGGTGCTGGGATGAACATCAATTCGATTATCTATAAAGTATAAACAGACATCGTTTTAACAAAACAGAAAAGGTGTGGCGATGATTTGTTACACCTTTTCTGTTTTACCACACGATTGCCTCTTTCCCATGTTCAATCAAATACTTATTGGTTGTTGAAAATTGTTTATTCCCAAAGAAACCACGGCTTGCCGACAAAGGGGAAGGATGAACTGATTTCAAAATCAAATGTTTTTTCGGATCAATGAATTCACCTTTACTGATGGCATAATTTCCCCAAAGGATAAAAACCACATGCTCCAAACGGTCGGCAACAAGATGGATTACCGAATCGGTAAACTGCTCCCAGCCTTTTTTCTGGTGCGAACCAGCCTGATGGGCACGAACAGTTAAGGTTGCATTTAGTAACAGAACTCCTTGTTCGGCCCAGCGCTCCAGGTTTCCGCTTGCAGGAATGGGAGCTCCGGTATCGGCCTGAATTTCCTTAAAGATATTTCGCAAACTGGGCGGAAAATCAACTCCATCGTTCACCGAAAAACAAAGACCATGCGCCTGTTTCGGGCCGTGGTAAGGATCCTGTCCTAATATTACCACTTTTACCTGATCAAACGGACACTGATCAAATGCATTAAAAATTAGTTTTGCCGGCGGGTAAATTATCCGGCTGGCATATTCCGACCGAACGAATTCGGTCAGTTTTTTAAAATATGGTTTCTCAAATTCTTCCTGAAGCTGTTTCTTCCAGCTTTCTTCGATCCGAACGTCCATTGCAAATCGTTAATTAAAATCGTTAATCTTATATAAATGCAGAAAATTAAACTACAATGAACTTGAATATGGTAATGATTTTATATAATCTTCCATAAACAGCCAATCGGGTTTACCACTTGTATTTATTGGAAGTTTAAGTTTTGTTTGCGTCATTCTTTTAGTTCCAAATTTTCGCCCATAAGCATAGCGATACTTCTCTTTTTCAATTAATACAGAAATGAAAATCGCTATGTATTTGTTAAAACTGAATTTAGGTTCAAAAATTCTAACATCATCTGGTGAAACACAGTAATTATAAGGGTGATAAAATGTAGCTCCAATTGAACCATTTCTTGCTACTGTAAGAGTGTTCTCTTTCTGCGATGCTTCATTTGACACATAATTACTAATCCCATTATTTAATTGTGAAGCTGAAATGTATGGTGTAATTCCATCGTCACTTGATTCAATATTTTTGTCGTTACTGGTATATATTTTAAAGATATCATCCATTTTAAACCAGCCCCATTTAGAGGTATCCAAAGAAATCTCCTTTTCTAAAAGAGGTGTTTTGGGAAAGTAATAATCCACATCTAATGAATCAATTTTAGTTTGTATTTCATCAATTGAGGGAACTCGGATGTCTTTTAAGGTTTTATTTGCAGCTCTTCCGTAGTTGTATCGATATTTGTTTTTTTCAATAGCGGTACAATAATATAACATCTCAACAACTGAAAGATTATTTTTTGGCTTTAATATATAAACATCTCGGCCACTGTAATATTCATTTGGTTGATAAAATGTAGAAAGAACACTGCCACTACACGCAACACTAATTGTATGAGCTGGGTTAGGTTCAAGTTCATCCAATTCTTTTACATACCCAACTATCCCATTATTGGCCGAAGTACGAGAAACAAATGGAATACCTTCTATTTGTTCTTCGCATCGCATCAATTCCAGATTAACACCATACCAAATATCAAATATTTCGTTCAGTTTCTTCATTGTACTTTATTCAAGAATTTAAATGCAATAAATTCATTCATTTTTTTCTCAAAATCAGTATTACAAAGTGTTGAATAATCAGTTTCCATATAGGCTTCGGCACACCATTCATCTGCGCCTCTCACTTCTTGTTTTACAGATAAGCCAGGCATTTCGTCTAAATTATAATAAGCAGAGATCCACTTGCTTTTTATTGATTCCCATTTACCTCTTGCATCGATTCTCCCTTTGTGTTTTCGTTTTTCAAAACCATCATTTTTGAAATACCCAAACCAGGTTTTACGCCCTTCGTTTTTCTCGTTGGCTTTAAAAACCATGATCATTGTTACCACGCCAACCGGATAAAACAAATCATCGGGCATTGAAAGCACAGCATGTAAACGGTGTTTTTGGAGTATTCGGTTTTTGACCGCGATCAATTCTTTTTCATTTTTGATTCCGCAACTCATTTGGACAATGGCTACCACTGTACCGTTTTGTGGGGCAACCATATTTAAAGCATGTTCAATAAAAAGCATTTGCCCATCGGTTCCTACATCGTAAGGAGGATTTAAAAATGCCACATTGGGTTTGTGGTTCGCTTTTACAAGTTCTTCCAATTGGTAACAATCACCACAATAAATATTAGATTTCCCATCCCCTCGCAACAACATATTAGAGCAAGCATAAGTAAACATGGATGGACGAAGTTCTACTCCAATTAATTGATTGGCTTTAATATCGCTTTTCTTATTTTCATCATTTCCTGCCAAAGCAAGCATTCGTTTCATTCCAGCGATTAAAAACCCTCCGGTTCCGCTTACCGGGTCATATATAACTGAATTTGAGTTTATTTTGGCTAAATCACAGAATAAATCAGTTATATGAAATGGGGTTAGCACCAATCCCTGACTTTGTTCACTACCAGCGTAGCGTATAAATTCAGTGTAAAACCTACCCAGCACATCAAATCCGCTTTGCTCCATATCAATTAGCGGATATACATTTCGGTGCAGGTATTCCACCATCTGTTTAGCAACTTCAACCGACTGCTCTCGTTCCTTCTTGCTCTTATGCTTAACCTCAGCTTGTTTAAAAATAGGTTCATTGAGAATTTTGGTGTATTCCCCAATCATTTCATTTTTGTTCCGAACATCGTTGCCTGCCAGTACGCTTTCAATGGCAGACAACAATGCTTTTCCCAAGCTTATTGAAGAACTGTACGTTTTATAACTGATCCGGAATGGCTCATGGAGCAACGATAATAATATGGCACTTACAATGGTGCATCTGGTCATTTCTGTTATTGAATATGCCTGATATTCGTCATTTAACTCAATAGCCTTTTGGATAATATCTACATTTCTTAAATTATCGGCAAATTGCTCATTGTTAAATAATTTGATGTAATTGTTGATAGGAAGGAGTTTTTTATCATCTTCTAGTTCTGTGTAACCAACAGCCCCCTTTCTCCAAACAAAATGAGAAACGAGCAGTTCTTGCTGTGTTTGTCCACTAACTGCAATTGCTACAACATCAAATTGTTCTGAAAGACGTTTGGCATAATGCAATACGCCATCTACCGCAAAGTCTTTCGGATTGTTTAAATCAGCGCTTCTATGTCCAAAGCAGGAAGCTTTACATTCAACAACTATCAAATAATCCATATTGCCCGAAGGGAACGAAAGTATAAATTCGGGTTTTCCAATTCCTTTTCCGCCTTTCGAAGCACTTTGCAATAATTCAATCACTCTTTTACTAAATGACTTTTGTTCTTCAAATTTTATAGTGCTGAACAAGGGGTCACCTTTAAAATGATCTCTAACAATATCTTCTGTAATTCGCTCGTTTGCCATGATTTAGATTCTTAAAATTTGATTTGTGCCTGTTTGGTATTTATGTTTTTAATGTATTTCACCTTTTGCTCTGCCAGTTGAAATACAGTTTCCGGGCACTTATATTTAAAGCAATCTTTAGCAAATTTTTCGCTGAAATATTGGGTTTTTATTTCTTCAATACTTACCTCAAAAACCTCGGCCAATAAAGATATTTTATCTTCTTTTAAGTCTTTTTTGCCTGTTTCAATCTTGCTAAGTCCGCCACTGTCAAGTCCAATCTTTGCAGCAAGTTGTGTTTGATTGAGTCCTTTTTCAACTCTTAATTTTCTAATATATTCGCCAAATCTTTCCATATTCTACCTTGTTAAAATATACTTGGTTATTTTTGACAAATTTAAACCTAATTTATATCAAAAACAAATATTGAAATCACTATTCAATTATAGATAACCGTTTCTTTTGATTTTTTTTGATATTTTTCCCTAATTCCTTTTTGTACTTTTAGTCAAAAATAAATCCATGGAAATTCTGTATCTTATCGCTGGCGCCTGCTTTGGATTCCTGCTTACATTCATAATTCTGAAATCGAAACTTCAGAAACAACGATCTGGTTTTGAACTGGAAAAACATGCTTTAGGACAACAGTTCCTTCAGGAAAAATTTGAACTGGAAAAGTCAAAATCTGTATTTGAAGACCGTAACCAATCTTTACAGAAAGAACGGGAAGAATTGCTTCAACAAATTCAGGTTCTCCGAACCGACAATTCGATTCAGAATCAGCAACGGACAAGGGCTGAAGCCGATTTCGGCAACCTTCAGGAGAAACTGGAAATGCAGAAGAAGGAAATGGAAAACCTTCAGCAAAAATTCACCACCGAATTCGAAAACATTGCCACTAAAATACTGAAACAAAACACGGTAGACTTTTCGGTGTCCAACCAAAAAAACATCACCGAACTGCTTTCTCCGCTAAAAGAAAAAATACAGGTTTTCGAAAAAAAAGTAGAGGATACCTACGAAAAAGGTTTAAAAGACCAGACCGATCTGAAAGCAGAACTAAAAAAACTGCATGATCTGAACCTGAAAATCAGCGACGAAGCCAATAACCTGACTAAAGCATTGAAAGGCGATGTCAAAAAGCAGGGTAACTGGGGCGAAGTAATCCTGGAACGGATTCTGGAGCGGTCGGGACTCACCGAAGGCCGCGAATACAGGAAACAGGAAAGTGTTATTTCGGAGAACGGCCAGCGGTTTCAACCCGATATCGTAATTCATTTACCCGACCAGAAACATATTGTGGTTGATTCAAAAGTATCATTGGTGGCCTATGAACGGCTGGTAAATTCAGACAATGAGAAAGACCGGTCTGCTTTTGTGAAAGAGCATTTATTAAGCATGCGAAATCACATCAAAATCCTGAGCGAAAAACATTATCAGCACTCCATCGGATTCAACAGTCCCGACTTTGTGTTGCTGTTTGTTCCCATCGAATCGTCATTCAGTATTGCTGTTCAGGAAGATCAGGATTTATTTTCGTATGCCTGGGACAACAAAGTGGTCATTGTCAGTCCGTCAACCTTGCTGGCTACTTTGCGGACCATCGCATCGATCTGGCAACAGGAAAACCAAACTCGTAACGCCCTGGAGATTGCCCGGCAAAGTGGAGCCTTGTATGATAAATTTGTGTCATTTATCGAGGATATGGAGTCGATTGGGAAAAGTCTTGAAAGCACCCGAAAAACTTATGATCAGGCAGTAAATAAATTGCATACAGGAAGCGGGAACCTGGTCAGGAGAGCAGAAAATATTCGAAAGTTAGGAGCCAAAACAACCAAAGAATTGCCGCAGGATAAGGTGGATGAATAATCAATCTTCCTCGCGGTATTCCGGCTCCAATCCATCTTCGCACACATCAATCGGTACAATCCAAACTACCGGACTGCCGTTTCCTTCGCCGCCTTCCGATTCACGTTTGGCTATTTCAGATCCAAAAAACACAGCAATATAACCATGAGGAATATTTTCATCTTCCTCATTGCCAACTACCACCGCATTAATTCCGTCAATGCGGACAAAATCGCCTTTCAGTAAAACTAATTCATCCATAAGATCACGTATTAGCTTGCTTTTAGACGAACAGAACTTGCAATATCAATCCTTTCCTGAGCATATTCAAGGCTGATCTTCATCTTATTCACATTGGCTGATGGGGTGTCAAACATGGCATCGACCATGATGTTTTCACAAATCGCCCGAAGTCCGCGTGCTCCAAGGTTAAACTCAAGGGCCTTATCGACAATGAATTCAAGGGCATCCTCATCGAAACTTAACTCAATATCATCCAATTGAAATAATTTAATGTATTGTTTCACCAATGAGTTGCGAGGTTCAGTCAGAATACTTCGCAATGCCTTTCGGTCGAGAGGTTCCAGATAAGTCAAAACCGGAATACGGCCAATAATTTCAGGAATTAGTCCGAATGACTTTAAATCCTGCGGTGAAACATATTGCATCATGTTGTCACGGTCGAGATGGTCGGCGCTCTTTTGAGCTCCGTAACCAACGATTTTGGTATTCAACCGGTGAGCAATTTTTTTCTCAATGCCATCAAAAGCGCCACCACAAATGAATAATATATTTTTGGTATTGACGGCAATCATTTTCTGCTCCGGATGTTTTCGTCCGCCCTGGGGGGGTACGTTTACAACCGCTCCTTCGAGTAATTTCAAAAGTCCTTGCTGAACACCTTCACCGGAAACATCGCGGGTAATGGAAGGGTTATCGCCTTTACGTGCAATTTTATCCAGTTCATCGATGAATACAATACCACGCTCAGCTGCGTCCACATTATAATCGGCAGCCTGAAGCAAACGGGTGAGCAAACTTTCGATATCCTCGCCCACATATCCGGCTTCGGTTAATACGGTTGCATCGACGATAGTAAACGGAACATGCAGCATTTTGGCAATGGTTCGTGCCAAGAGAGTTTTCCCGGTACCGGTTTCTCCAACCAGCAGGATATTCGATTTTTCAATTTCGGTCTCATCAGCCGAAACAGGCTGATTTAAACGTTTGTAATGGTTATAGACTGCCACTGAAAGAATTTTTTTAGCCTGATCCTGTCCAATGACATACTGGTCGAGAAATTTTTTGATTTCCAAAGGTTTCATCAACTGAAGTCCTTTCGTCGTAAATCCAGTGTCCTTTTTAAACTCTTCGTCAACAATGGCATGAGCCTGTTCGACGCAATTGTCGCATATATGTCCTTCCATGCCGGCAATCAGCAAGTTCACTTCTTTTTTCTCGCGCCCGCAAAAGGAACATTTATCCATTTTCATCTTCAGTGTATTTTTATGCACGCCGTATTTATTTATGTCTGATCAAAACTTCGTCGATCATTCCGTATTCTTTGGCTTCAGCAGAAGTCATCCAGTAATCGCGGTCACCATCTTTTTCAACCTGTTTATATGTTTTTCCGCTGTGGAAGGCTATAATATCGTATAATTCTTTTTTCAGTTTCATGATTTCGCGGGCAGTAATCTCGATATCAGAAGCCTGGCCCTGTGCGCCACCCATGGGCTGATGGATCATCACGCGTGAATGTTGCAAAGCCGAACGTTTTCCTTTGGCCCCGGCAGTAAGCAGAACGGCGCCCATCGAGGCTGCCATTCCCGTGCAGACGGTGGAAATATCAGACGAAATGTATTGCATGGTGTCGTAAATTCCAAGACCGGCATGTACCGAGCCTCCGGGAGTATTAAAATAAAGGATAATATCTTTTCTTGGATCGGCCGACTCCAGGAACAGTAACTGTGCCTGGACAATGTTGGCGATATAATCGTCGATCGGTGTTCCCAGAAAAATAATCCGATCCATCATCAACCTCGAAAATACGTCCATAGAAGCTACGTTCAACTGACGTTCTTCGATGATGTAGGGAGTCAGACTATTCGTAAAAATAGAATCAAAACGATTTAAATTCAGGCTACTGATACCCAAATGTTTCGTGGCATATTTGTTAAATTCGTTTCCGTTGCTCATAAAATTGGTCTCCTGTTAAAAAAAACTTTGTGAAAATCGGATTAGTCTTTCCTAAAAAAGCCAGAACCAGATTTCCACAAAGTTAAAAAAATATGCTATTGGCTATACAGACATTTCATTAATTTTCCAGCATTTTGTTAAACTCTTCGAAACTAATTTCTTTCAGCTCGAGTGTCACTTTATCTTTGATGGTTGCAACAATGACATCTTCCTGAGCCTTTGCAACCAGTTTCCTGCGCTCTTCTTCGTTTTTCAGCATGTGATCGGCGTAATTTTCCAGATGCTCGTCACTGACATTGTTTAGTCCATATTGACGAAACTGACTGACAGCCATCACCTTGGCCAACGAACGAACATCTTTCTCAGTGATCTTCAGCTCGTTGTCCTTCACGATCCGGTCTTTGATCAATTGCCATTTCAAATCAGTCATGAAATGGTCAAAATCTGCTTCAATCTGCTCATCGGTCATTTTTTCGTTGGTCGCTTTGATCCACCGTTTCAGGAAAGCCTCAGGCAAATCGAAAGAAACTGACTGTAGCAGGGCCTCATGGCTGTCGAGAGCAAATTTATAATTGCTTGAATGCACGAAGTTTTCTTCGATTTCAGCTTTTATCCGGACTTTGAATTCTTCTTCCGTGTTAATTCCTGAATCTTCACCATAAATTTTGGCGAACAAATCCGGGTTCAGTTCGGCCTTTTCGAAATGAAGCGCTTCGATGATGGTAAAGCTGAAATTTCCTGAAAGATTTTCGGCATCTTCATGTGAAATATTCAGCATGTGACCAACTTCGTGCTTATTATCGTAGGTTTTAACCGGATCAAAAACAAGTACATCACCGGCTTTTTTACCAATGAACGAAGCCTTAACTTCTTCATCTTTCATCACATCGATTGCAATAACCACCTGTTCGGCCTTAATTCCACCTTCCAGTTCGTTTCCTTCTTCATTCAGCTGAACAAAGTTTCCGCGAAGTGTATCATTTTCCCCGGCATTATCAACTACTTTATTTTCGCCCAAACGACCAGTGTATGCATCCAGTTGTTTGCTTACCATATCTTCATTGGCCTCAATGCTGTAAAAAGGCATATTGACCTGTT
>JAUXUF010000247.1 GCA_030684645.1 Bacteroidota bacterium
TCTATTAATGATTTTTACCGACCTTGAATCCCTGACGGGATAAAAAATCCAATCACAGTTCTTCTTCGTGTCAAGTTTTTTTAGCTACCAAGGCACGAAATCACGAAAAAACACTAAAAAGGGAATTTTGTCGTACACCCAGTTCTGTTATTTGAAAGCTAATCCTCAAACTTATTTTTGCAGATTGATTTTGGAAGCAAATCTCTGAAAAAAGGACAGTTCTATCCGATCGAAATTACCAGCTCAGAAGAGTTTGATTTGTATGGAAAAGTCAAAATTTGACAATTAATTCAATCCTTTAATCAATCAGTCCTTAGCAACGGCCGCAGTCCCAGTTTTTCTTCAGCAAATTGATAACTGGCTTTTTCGACATCCTGCCAGGCTTTTGAATAGATTTTTCCGCCAATCACATGATCACCGGCTTCAGGAAAAGCAACTTTTTGTTTCAGGTTTTCCGGAGTTCCCAATTGGTCGAACATTTTCAGCATGGCATCAACCCGCACCGTCTTATCCTGATTCGCTTCATCTTTGTAATAATATCCTAAAAATACAGGCATTTGAACTTTCGAGAAGGTTTCTTTGGTCATGGTTGCTTCCACCAGCTGCTGTAAATAAACAACCGCTTCGATACGGTACTTGCAGTTCCAGTATTTACAGGCTTCAGAAGTAAAGTCAGGATTGGTTACACGGTAATTTCCTTTGGAAACCATTCGGGCAATCTGCAATCCCCAAGGTTTACTGAGCAGAAATGCTGCCGGATTATTGATGGCCACATTGGGTGAAAGTAAAATCAAACCTTCCATCAGTCCCGGAAATTCGGAGGCCAGTTTCAGCATCAGTGTTCCGCCTGTGGAAGTTCCCATCACGATCACTTTTTCAACCAGCGACTGAGCCACAACCAAGGTTTCTTTGGCCGATTCATAAAGTCGGTCAGGCGTCATGTCAATCAATGCATCCGGGGTATCGATACCATGCGAAGCAAGCAATGGAATATACAGGTTCATACCGTACCGATGCGCAAAATCAATGTGAACAGGATTACCTTCATACCAGGAAGCCGAAAATCCGTGGAGGTAAAGCAGACAATAGGACGTTTTGTTTTTCAGACTGTCGTTTGCCCAGATAATGCGGCTTTCATTATCAGGCTTAATTTTTAATCCGGATTCTTTAATCTGTATATAAGTCTCAAGTTCAGAAGTCTGTATGTGAACAGGCGGCAGTTGATTGGTTAATGCAGGCTTTGGAAACGTTGGTCCGGACAGATAAACAACGCCAAGAATAACAACCAGGGCTAAGATGCCAAGCAGAAATTTTTTCATAGTCAAGTCGTTTTATCAGTTAATTTGAGAATAGTTTTGCTAATCTAATGAAAATTAAACAGGATGTAAAATCGCTGTTGGAAAATGATCCCGAAAAAATTGTATTTTGTGTGCATTCAGCGTAAACAACTTGGCCATTTATTGGTTCAAATGTCAATCCGGATAACATCGGACCTAAACATAAAAAATAGGTATTTGTTACATTAAATGCTTACTTTAAAACATTGAAAAACCAATTGATCAACTATGGATAAATTTTCACAAGTGGGGAACCAGGAAATCGCTGCCATTGAAGAATTGTATGCCACTTATCTTATTGATCCTGAATCGGTAGATGCAAGCTGGAAGAATTTTTTCGCCGGATTTGAATTTGCACGGAAGAATTTCAGCGATACAAAACAATCGCCTCACGATGATAAAATAGATAAAGAATTTGGTATTCTGAACCTCATTCATGGCTATCGTCAGCGGGGACATTTATTTACCAAAACCAATCCTGTTCGTTCACGCCGGAAATATTTACCGACATTAGATATTGAAAACTTCGGATTGCAGAAATCTGATCTGGATACCGTTTTTCAGGCTGGAAACAACATCGGCATTGGCCCGGCAACACTGCGCGCTATCATTGAACATCTCGAAACAACCTATTGCGAATCGATTGGAGTGGAGTACGTTTTTATGCGCCATCCGGAGCTGATCGACTGGCTGAAAGTCAAGATGGAATCGGTCCGGAATTCAAAGGTATTGAGCGCCGAACAACAACTGCACATTTATTATCATTTGAAACTGGCCGTAGGTTTCGAAAGTTTTATTCATAAAAAATTTGTGGGGCAGAAGCGGTTTTCGCTTGAAGGCGGCGAAGTCCTGATTCCTGCGCTGGATGCAGTCATTGAGCATGGCGCTGAACTTGGAATCAGCGAATTTGTGATCGGGATGGCCCACCGCGGACGACTTAATGTATTGACCAATATCCTTGAAAAACCTTACGAACATGTTTTTAAGGAATTTGTCGGAACTGAATATGAAGAGGATCTTTCATTGGGTGATGTAAAATATCATCTCGGATACGAAAATGAAGTTCAGACCGACAAAGGTAAAAAAGTCCAACTGAGCCTGATGCCCAATCCTTCACATCTCGAAACGGTAGCAGCGCTTGTTCAGGGAATGGTTCGGTCGCGCATTGACCATCGGTATGACGGTGATTTCAACCGGATTGCGCCAATCGTTATTCACG
>JAUXUF010000252.1 GCA_030684645.1 Bacteroidota bacterium
AAGTACTGATTTAAAATCAGCAGCATTTCAGGCAACTGACAACAGACAACTCAAATGAGCCAGGAACCAAGAGCAAGGAACCAAGACGATGAAGTACTGACAACTGACAACAGACAACCAACAACTAATTCATTTGAGTTGAAACGGTAAATTGGCTAAGATCCCTCGCTACACCATGGACGACAGACCCCCATTTGCTAATTTACTCATTACCTTATTTGCTAATTTTCTAATTCTCTCGGCAAATTGCGTATCAGCTTTTTACCGCCAGCTGCCCGCAGGCGGCATCAATATCTTTTCCCCTGCTTCTTCTGATATTAGTATTGATCCCATTTTTTCTGAGATATGCGGCGAAAGCCTCAATTTTGTCGATGCCAGCATTCTCGTAATCTGCGAATGAGATCGGGTTATATTCAATGATGTTCACCTTACATGGGATATGCCTGCAAAATCTGACCAGTTCTTCTGCATCCTCTAAAGTATCATTGAATTCATTAAATACGATATATTCGTAGGTAACCGGATTTTTGGTTTTTGAGTAATAATATTTCAGTGCCTCAGCCAGTGCCTTTAATGAGTTCTGCTCATTGATGGGCATGATGGTGTTTCTCTTTTCATCATTGGCAGCATGGAGGGATAAAGCCAGATTGAATCGCACCTGATCATCCCCCAGCTTTTTGATCATTTTTGCAATTCCTGCAGTGGAAACGGTAATTCGCCTGGCAGCCATATTCAGCCCATCTTTTGCTGTAATTCGCTCGATCGACTTAAGTACGTTCGCATAATTCAGCAAGGGTTCGCCCATGCCCATATAAACGATATTGCTTAAAGGGATCTGATAATTTTCTTTGGCCTGTTTATCGATCAGAACAACCTGGTCGTAAATTTCATCAGCATTCAGGTTTCGTTTTCTGTCCATATAACCTGTGGCACAGAATTTACAGGTTAGGCTGCAGCCTACCTGCGAACTCACGCATGCGGTCATACGGTCAGTAGCCGGGATCAGTACTCCTTCTATAATATTCCCATCATACAATTTGAAGGTATTTTTGATGGTTTTGTCGGAACTGAACTGCGATTGGTGGATATCGGCCTTATTGATGGTAAACAGTTCTTTCAGTTTATCCCTTAAGGATTTTGAAAGATTGCTCATTTCATCAAAATTGGTGCATGATTTTCCCCAAAGCCATTCATAAACCTGTTTCGCCCTGAAGGCAGGCTCCCCGAGTGAGATGAAATGTTCCATAAGCTTATCAGGAGATAAACTGCGTATGTCTGTTTTTAGGGTATCCGGCATTATTCTGCAAATTTACGAATTTTGGTTGGTTCGTTGTTAGTTGTCAGTTGTCAGTTGCCAGTTTATGGGCTATGAGTGAGGATGTATGATCAAAATCAGTTAATTTTGGTTAAAATTTTCAATTGAAATACTCATCCAAACTTAAAACCTACAACTTATTGTCCAGAATTACTTTTCTTAGCCGGTTCATGGCTTCCTTTCTTTCTTCCGGAAGCGAATCGAAATATTCCTGAGGTGTCAGAGCTGCGGATTGCATTTTTATTTATTTACTTTCCACTGATGTGAGTCATCTTCCATGATCTCCCTTCCCCATACCGGGAGTTCAGCTTTCAGCCGTTCGACGGTTTCTTCGCAGGCATCCATAGC
>JAUXUF010000259.1 GCA_030684645.1 Bacteroidota bacterium
ATTCAGAGGCCATTGTATATAAATAATCATTCCGGAAAAGACTATTTCAGTTTTGAGGACAATAAAAAATTCATTGAGCATACACAGGCTCTGGCAAAAGAAACAGGTATTTTGATTTGTCATGAAACGCATAGGGGCAGAATGCTTTTTGCGGCACATATTACCAGGAATTTTCTTGAGAGATATCCCGATCTTAGATTAACATTGGACATTTCACACTGGTGCAATGTGCATGAACGTTTATTAGCTGATCAAAAAGAAACGGTAGAAATGGCTTTGGAAAGAACAGACCATATACATGCCCGGATTGGCCACCAGGAAGGGCCTCAGGTAAATGATTTCCGTGCACCCGAATGGGAGCAGGTAGTGAAGCAGCATTTTGAATGGTGGGATAAAATTGTCGAAAGGAAGAAGAGGAACGGGGAGCGAATGACTATACTCACCGAGTTTGGGCCTCCGGATTACATGCCGACAATGCCTTATACCCGACAGGCATTAAGCGACCAGTGGGCTATTAATGTGCATATGATGCACCTGCTAAGAAAAAGATATTCCTGATTTATTATTCCGGATGAATATTATAACTGTTTTATTATTTAATGTAGTTGAATTTATCGGGAATTTCCATCCCCTGCTGGTTCATCTTCCTGTTGGTATATTATTGCTTGCCGCAGTATTTCAACTGCTTTCCCGAAAGGAAAAATATCAATCCTTATCTGCAGCTGTTAACATAAGCGTGTTTCTTGGAATGATAAGCGCCATTGCATCATGCATCAGCGGCTATCTTTTGTCAAATACGGGTGATTATGATGAAGAACTTATTTTCAGGCACCAATGGTTTGGAATTGCATTAGCACTCATTTCAATAGCTGCCTGGTATTTAACCAGAAATAATAAGCAAGCCGCCTGGGTGCCGGGACTGATGGTATTGCTGATTGTCATTACCGGTCATCTTGGTGGTTCCATCACCCACGGCTCAGATTACCTGAGCAAAGCATTTTCATCAGAGGGTAGTGAAACAAACACTGAGAAAAGAAAACCAATCCCGAATGTACAGGAAGCACTTGTTTATCAGGATATTATCAAGCCTATCCTGACTTCCAAATGCTATAAATGTCATG
>JAUXUF010000272.1 GCA_030684645.1 Bacteroidota bacterium
AATGAATATACCTTCCATATTGATGTGGAATGGGATTCAGTAATAAATTACGAAAAAGCGCTTCATAGCATCCTGAAAAATGTCTCAAGCCTTTCAGTTTTAGGAGAATATGTCCGGGGAGAATTAGCAATTCACAATCAATAAAATAAAATCATGAAGAAAATTGGATTATTTTTCGGTCCCTTAAAGGGTTCCGTACACCGTGTTGCTGATAAAGTAAAAGCTGCAATAGGCGAACAACATGTAGAAATGATTTCGGTTAACGATGCCAGTCTTTCAGATTTGGAAAAGTATGATCATATCATCTTCGGTATTTCAACCGTTGGAAAAGAAACCTGGGATTCGGACTACTCAAATACCGATTGGAGTAAGTTTTTTCCCAACATCAGTAAAGTGGAGTTTTCAGGCAAAACAGTAGCCATTTTCGGATTGGGCGACCATGTTACTTATTCCAATCATTTCGTCAATGCGATGGGCGTACTGGCCAAAGATCTTCTGAAAAACGGAGCGAACATCGTCGGGAAAGTTGATCCTTCATCCTACGAATTTGACGAATCAGAAGCTGTCGTTGATGGAATCTTTGTTGGCCTACCGATCGATGAAGATTTTGAACCCGAACTGACCGATGAACGAATTTCCAACTGGGTAAAAAGCATAAAACCGGCATTTGGACTGTAAAATTCCCAAACATGACAAAATACAGGTTCACCTTTTATCCTGAATTTCTGTCAAATCAAAACAGAAAAGGGATGCCTGCTTTCAATTTAGAATTCGGATACTGTTTGTATCTCCGAATTGCGAAACCTGCTTAGCAATACCCTGAATCCATTTGATTTATCGCAAATACTTTGCTTATTTTTACCCAAAATTCTGATTCTTTAGATGGGAAATACTCCAATAAAACAAGAAATTGTAAAAAAACACATCGATCAGCTCCGCATTAAAGATCTTGGGAAAGCCTCAATCCGGGAAATTGTAGCGCTAATCAACTTCATTGAAGAAGAAAGCAAAATCAGGTTTATCCGCATGGAAATGGGCGTTCCCGGACTGCCAGCAGCTAAGGTTGGGGTTGACGCTGAGATCAAAGCGCTTCAATCGGGAGTTGCTTCGGTTTACCCGATGATGGATGGCATCAAACCGCTCAAATTTGAAGCTTCCCGTTTCATCAAAATGTTTATGGACATTGACGTTGAACCTGCCAGCTGTATTCCAACTTCGGGAGCAATGCAGGGAACATTTGCCGCGCTTTTGGTTGCCGGGAACGTCGAAAAACAAAAAAACACCACGCTTTTTCTCGATCCCGGATTTCCGGTTCAAAAGCAGCAGATGGTCGTTATGGGCCATAAATTCCAGTCGTTTGATGTCTTTGATTTCAGGGGCGAAAAACTTAGGGCCAAAATTGAATCCTATCTGGCTGAAGGGAACATTAACGCGATGGTTTATTCCAATCCGAATAACCCGAGCTGGATTTGTTTTACCGAAGAAGAATTGCAGATTATCGGCGAGTTAGCCACCAAATACGATGTAATCGTGATGGAAGACCTGGCTTATTTCGGCATGGATTTCAGAAAAGATTTATTTACCCCCGGAAAGCCGCCTTATCAGCCAACCGTTGCCAAATACACCGACAACTACATATTATTCATCTCCGGATCGAAGATATTCTCGTATGCCGGTCAGCGTGGCGCCATCATGGCTATTTCAAATGCCTTGTGGAGCCGTCAGTATGAAAATCTGGGAACTCGTTTCGGCAGCAAACCCTTTGGTTTTACTATTGTGATGCAGGTATTGTATGCACTTTCATCCGGAATAACCCACTCTACCCAGCATGCTTTGGCAGCCATGTTTAAAGCAGCCAGTGACGGAGAATTCAATTTTATTGAAGGAGTAAAAGAATACGGACGGAAAGCCAAAATCATGAAAGATTTATTTGTAGCTAACGGATTCCGGATTGTATATGAAAAAGATGGCGACGAACTCCTTGCCGATGGATTCTATTTCACCATTGGATACCCTGGAATGACTGGAGGAGAACTTCTGGAAAACCTTCTGCATTATGGAATCAGCGCAATAACCCTGAAAAATACCGGCAGCGAAAAAGAAGGACTTCGGGCTTGCGTATCGCACGTAAAACGCGAACAATTTGAAGATCTGGAAATACGATTGAAGCAATTCAATGCCGATTTTCCCTTATAAAATATAAAAAATGGCAAAAGTAATTGGAGCAGTGGTGGTTGACAACGAAGAATGCAAAGGCTGTGGCCTTTGTGTGGTAGCTTGTCCTCAGGATGTCCTTGGCCAGAACAAACAAGTTAACAGCCGTGGGTATCATTATTCATTTATGAAAAATCCTGAAGCGTGTATTGGCTGCTCGAACTGCGCAACGGTTTGTCCCGACACCTGTATTACTGTCTACCGGGTAAAACTTTAGAAATTGACCATTGACTATTTACAATTTACTATTTAAAGGGATCAGAGAAATAAATGGTAAATAGTAAATGTCAAAATAGTAAATCGTAAATAATCAAATCGTAAATAAATAAGATGGGAGAATTAAGATTAATGAAGGGAAATGAGGTAATTGCTGAAGCAGCTATTCGTTGTGGATGCGACGGTTATTTCGGATACCCCATAACTCCCCAATCGGAAATTATGGAAACCCTCATGGAACGTGAGCCATGGAACGAAACGGGAATGGTTGTCCTTCAGGCTGAAAGTGAAATTGCTTCCATACACATGTTATACGGTGCAGCCGCCACCGGCAAAAAAGTGTTCACCTCTTCTTCAAGCCCTGGTATCAGTTTAATGTCTGAAGGAATATCATATCTCGCAGGAGCCGAATTACCTTGCCTGATTGTGAATGTTCAGCGTGGGGGCCCCGGGTTGGGTACCATCCAGCCTTCGCAGGCCGACTATTTCCAGTCAACCAAAGGCGGAGGACACGGCGATTACCGGCTGATTGTCCTGGCCCCATCATCGGTTCAGGAAATGAACGACTTTGTTCATCTTGGTTTTCAACTGGCATTCAAATACCGCAATCCGGCAATGATACTGACAGACGGCGTTATTGGCCAAATGATGGAAAAAGTGGTACTGGCCGACTATATTCCCCGTTTAACTTCCGAAGAAATCGATCAGAAATATGGCTCATGGGTAACCAATGGCCGCAAACCAAACCGTCAGCGCAACATTATCACTTCGCTGGAAATGGACTCTGCAAAAATGGAACACAATAACATCCGGCTTCAGGAGAAATATGCCCAGATGGAAGAAGATGAAGTATTGTATGAAGAATTTCAGTGCGATGATGCTGA
>JAUXUF010000278.1 GCA_030684645.1 Bacteroidota bacterium
TATGAAGTTCCGGGTGTTCGTAAGGTAATTATGGAGCAGACCTGGTATCCCGAATGGAGTTCTAACATGCTGACCGATGATGGAATACGTAAACTTAAACCATAAACAGATTTTTCTCCGGATATGACTTTTGTGGAAACTATAACATACTGATGAAAATAATCAAATTAGCTTATCTCAATATATTTTTATCATCAATGGGGCATTTCTATTTTTTACGGTCATTATTGATAGAGTATTTATGAATTAACGACTATAAAATATCCCCCAAACAATATAAAATTTTCAGAAGCCTATTGTTTTACTACTTTAGAAGTATGAAATAAGAGGTCTTAATAAGATATGGATACAAAAATCAAAATACACAATGGTAAAATTTTAACCCCTTATCGGATTATTCATGGTACAGTTATCGTTGAAGGCGGGCGTATAAAGGAAGTAGCTGAAGGGGATATTGATGTACCAGAAGCCCTGGTGATCGATGCAAAGGGGCAATACATCGCCCCTGGATTCATAGATATACACGTACATGGCGGCGGTGGGCATGATTTTATGGATGGTACAGAAAATGCTTTCCTGAAAGTTGCTGAAACCCATGCAAAATATGGAACCACAGGCCTGATGCCAACAACATTGACCAGTGAACTGGACGAACTTTATAATACACTTGAATTATACAAGCAAGCAGATAGAAATAATAAGAAGGGTGCTCAGTTCCTTGGGATGCATCTTGAGGGTCCCTATTTCTCATTGAAACAAAGAGGAGCCCAGGACCCTCGGTATATCCGAAATCCTGATCCAAAAGAATATATGGATATCCTTTCACGCTCTTCTGATATAAAAAGATGGAGTGCTGCCCCTGAACTGGATGGAGCAATTGAATTTGGGAATCATCTGCGATCCAAAGGTATCCTGGTGGCAATGGCGCATACAGATGCCATCTATGAAGAAGCACTGGTGGCTTTTGAAGCCGGTTTTACCCTTGCAACACATTTCTATTCCTGTATGTCGGGGGTTTCAAGAAGAGATTGCTTTCGTTATGCCGGAGTGATTGAAACTGCATACCTCCTCGATGAAATGGATGTGGAGATCATAGCAGATGGGGTTCATCTTCCTGCACCATTATTAAAACTGATCTACAAGATCAAAGGGCCGGATCGTATTGCCCTGATCACAGATTCGATGCGTGCAGCAGGTATGCCTCCCGGCGACAGTATATTAGGAAGCAAGCATAATGGTTTAAAAGTACTTGTGGAAGACGGGGTAGCTAAACTTCCCGATCGTACATCCTTTGCCGGCAGTGTGGCTACTTGCGACCGTTTGGTGCGAACTATGATCAATATGGCAGATGTTCCTTTGCTGGAAGCTGTTAAAATGGCTACGCAGACTCCCGCCAATATATTAGGCATAGGGAGTACTAAAGGGTCTCTGATCTCAGGAAAAGATGCAGATATCATCATATTTGATGAAAATATAAATGTCAGTACGACAATCGTTCATGGAAGAGTTATTTACAATAAAGAAGCTTAATTCAATTTCAAAAATATTTTATAAGACCAATCATGAGAGAGATTAATAAGGATAAATTAAACGTAAAAATATATAGCGGAAGGCCGGAATTAGGTGCCGCAGCCGCTGAAATTCTCACAGCCAAAATTTCCGAATTACTCAAAACAAAGGAATACATCAATATCATTTTCGCGTCTGCTCCATCACAAAATGAGTTTTTAGCTGAACTGCTTAAAAATGATATAGAGTGGGCCCGCATTAATGCCTTTCATATGGATGAATATGT
>JAUXUF010000283.1 GCA_030684645.1 Bacteroidota bacterium
ACCATTTTCCTCTTCCTTCAACCATCTTTACTACCTGACTTTCATTTTAAAATAAACCGGAAAATGATCGCTGACACCACCTACATATTTATTGCCAACATACGAGCGGTTAGGAGTTTTGTCAGCATTTTTATTGGTGAAAATCATCCAGTCGTTGCGGAAAATAAAGCCTTTCTGATCAACAACATGAAACCGTTTACAGGTAATTAATCTTCCTGAAACAACCAGGTTATCGAGCATGTTCCAGTTTCCGCTATAAAAATAGGTTCCAAGTCCGGCAGTATCATCAGGCATCATCAGATTGACCAGTTTTGCTCCTGAATCGGGTGATTCAGCTCCAAGGGTTTCATTCAAGCTTTTATTGGCAGGCTCATCGTTCATGTCGCCCATGATAATGATTCGGGCTTTTGGATCTAGTGCCAGAATCTGATCGACTTTTGCTTTTAAAACCGATGCAGCCAACACCCGTTTGGGTTCAGTTTTAGCATCGCCTCCAATCCGAGATGGCCAGTGGTTCACAAAAACATGAACGGTTTTATGCCTGATCTGGCCGGTCACGTACAAAATATCGCGGGTTTTAAATCCCGGATCGTCAGGAAAAGTTACCGGTAATACTTCGTGTCTGATTTCGGTAAAAGCATCACGACGGTAAATCATGGCCACATCAATTCCGCGATAATCTGGACTTTCTTCATGAACGATCGCATAACCCTGATCTTTAAGTTTTCCGGTTTGAATCAGATCTTCCAAAACCGATTGGTTTTCAATTTCGACCAAGCCTATTATCTCTGGTAATTCGTTCGGATTAACTTCAGAAAGAACCTTCGAAATATCACTGAGTTTTTTCTGATAGCGTTCACCCGTCCATTTTTTTTCACTCTCCGGAAGGAATTCTTCATCCGGAATCTTAGGATCATCAACCGTATCAAACAAATTTTCCACATTGTACGACACAACCGTGTATTCGTTCCGCAGTGTTCTTTTTACTGAAGTACAGGAGCTCAAAAACCATACAAGAGCCACAAAAATCCAAATACGCTTCTTCATAATCTATCTTCCTACGGTAACTTTATAATATTGAGTGACATCAACAACCATCATTCCGGCAGATTCTGCGGCCTGCATTCCCAGGATTCCGTCTTCAAACACTTCGCAATCGCCAGGGGCAACTCCCATCAATTCGGCACATTTCAAAAATGTTTCCGGATGAGGTTTAAAATGGCTGACATCTTCGCTCGAAACCAGAATTTCAAAATAATCCTTTAATCCTATAATTTCCAGCGTCTTCAAGGAAAGTCTTCTTGAACCACCAGTCCCCACTGCCATTGGTAATTTACCATGATTTGCCCGGACCAGGCCGGTAACAATTTTAATCTCAGGAGTTAAATGCATATTCATTTCGAATTCTGCCTCCTTCGTATCGCCCAGTTCTTTGGGGTCAATGTTTTTACCGAATAACTCGTTAAGCTTTACAACGGTAGGATAAAGTGGAATTCCTGCCAGTTCCATAAATAACTTTGGAGTAAATCCTATTCCATATTTTGCAGCTGCATTCTTCCAGGCCATGTAATGAATTGGCATCGTATCACCCAACGTTCCATCCAGGTCAAATATCAGCCCTTTGGCTTTCGGATTGATATTTAGGTTTTTATTTATCATGCTTAATCGTTCAGAATTTTGCCAAAAATAGCCATTTAAAACACACGATTAGTTTTTGTTGTTTTTTTGTTTGCCTAAAAATGGTCACTTTTGCCCCAGATCAAATTTTCGATTATGGTTTCAAATTCAATACTTGCTCTGACCAGTATTTCTCAATGGGCGCTTTTTATGGGCATTGCCTTTCTGCTGTTCGGATGGATTGAGAAAAAACAAAAATTTGTATTGGCTGGTCAACTGGTATTCCTTTTGCTCGGATTTTTAGCATTTTACATCTTACTAACCGATGGAATAACGGTTCCGCATACCGATAGAAACCTCATACCTAAAGAATTGAAAATTCTGATCTTTTTCAAATGGATAACTATTTTTACGGGATTTAATATCGTTTCACTATTGCTTAAACAGTTCAACCTTCGATTTCAGAAAACAAGCCTTTACCTGCTGGTAATATTTGCTTTAATGCTGTTCTTTATGGTTTTCAGCATCCAGCAAATGGCCAATTAGAGCGAAAAACACACCTACATCAATGCATAAAAAAGGGCAACCTGATACAGATCACCCTTTTCCCACAAACTAAACAAACTTCTAGTCACTGGAAACTAATCCAATGCCTTCAATTTTCTTATAAACCTGAGGTTCACCCTTATATCTGATTTTTCCAACTCCACTAATGGTTGCGTTCAATGATTCGGTCACATAAACGCTTCCGGCCCCAACACCTTCAATCTTGAAATCGCATCGTTTGGTTTTAAGGTCAATGGCATCCATATAACCTGCACCCGAAAGAGACACATTCAATTCGTCAGCAATACCATCAAATTCAAATTTAACACCTCCCTCTCCGATCACATCCACTTTATTTGCTTTCAAATTCATTTCTATGCTGGCGCCTCCTTCAACATGCAGGTAAAAATCCTTTAAATCCACGTATCCTTTTGTTTCCAAACTTACACCTCCTTGAATATTCAGGTTTTCCAGATCTTTGAACGTAATGTAAAGGATTAATTCATCCAGATCGAAGTGTTTTTTTGTGATTTTCAGACTTAATGACTGGGAATCCGACTGAACGTCAATGTATTCGAAATTATCTTCATCTGTTTTTATGCGCAGACCCGACTGGGATGCCTGCTCCAGAATCACTTTAAAAGTGCCTTCCAGGTAAATTTTGGTAAACGGCTGAACCTGGTAGGTCCGAACATCGGTATCATCCCAAGGTTGTTGGACGGGCATAACGGGATCAGCAAAAAGTTTGGATACCATCAAACCAAGTGCAAAAAACAGGCTGGTCATACGAAGGAAATACATAGTTTCAAATTTTTAGTCTTTTTAATACCTGAATCAAAACTATCAAACCTGAAAGCTAAAGCTATGTTTTATTCGACGAAGTACCGATTTACTTAGGTGAAAAGGAATTTTCGGGCATTTACCAATTTCCTTAAAAAAATAGTTTCGCTTGATTTATTGGATGTCAGGTGAATTTTGCCGGATCAACTTTTTCAGATAAATCAGGAAATAAGCCGGCAACAAAAATCCGATGATCAACATTACCAAGTCAAGAACACGAAAGGTTTCCGGAGAAAATATCTTCACACCTGCCAAAACACCTTGTAAAAACAACAGGCCGAACAGAGGAATAAATAGGATCTGCATTTGGGTTCTTTTAAGCCAAACACACAGCAATAACCAAATCGTGCCAATGCCTACTCCCCAAAAAGTCTGATCAATCTGTCCTTCACCGTATTTTAGAAATCCATAAATAAAAGGAAGAAAAGATATCACATACATGAACCGGAAGATACTTTCGACCAACCTTTGCCGATGATAATCGCTTGTGATCTCAGGAAATATGGTAAATCCTGAAGTTGGACTGGTTTGAAATTCAGGAGCCAGTAAATCCTGTTTCGAATGAATCAACTGACGCTCAACTGCAATTTTAACCGCAGCATCAACTGCAGTTTCCTGATAGTTTTTGTGATTCTTTAATATTTCCAGAATCTGCACATCTGTAAATGTTGAGTATCTTTCGTTGAAATTCATTTCCGCTGACGTTTCTTGATTGTTCGAATTCATCGCTGATTTTTTTACAAAAATAGGTCTTTGAATTTATTAACAACGATTAAAACGCAAATTTGAGAAATAGAAGTAATTTGCATCCAAAATGTAAAAATTAAATCTGATAACATGTATAATTTTGAATACCAGAATCCGGTCAAAATCATCTTTGGTAAAGGTGAAATCAGCAAAGTAGGAATGAATATTCCTGAAGGATCAAAAATTCTACTGACTTATGGTGGAGGCAGTATATTTTCAAATGGCGTTTACAATCAGGTAAAAGCTTCCATTAAAGACTTTGAAGTATTAGAATTTGGCGGGATTGAGCCCAATCCACATTATGAAACACTGATGAAAGCTGTAGAAGTGGTAAAAAAAGAGAACATTACGTTTCTTCTTGCAGTTGGCGGAGGTTCAGTTATTGATGGCACCAAATTCATTGCAGCTGCAGCTCTTTTTAAAAAGGGTGATCCCTGGCAGATTTTAGCTAAAAATGCGCTGGTCGAGGATGCAATACCAATCGGATCAGTATTAACCTTACCGGCAACAGGATCGGAGATGAATTCAGGCTCAGTTGTTACCCGGATTGAAACTACCGAAAAGCTGGCATTCATGTCGCCCAAGGTGATGCCAATGTTCTCCATACTCGATCCTGAAGTCATCTTTTCCCTTCCTGACAAGCAGGTTGCCAACGGGATTGTGGATGCCTTTGTTCATGTGATTGAGCAATACCTGACTTTCCCGGTTAATTCGCCCATTCAGGACCGCTTCGCTGAAAGTATCCTCACCACTTTAATTGAAGAAGGACCGAAAGTACTTGTCAACCGGAACGATTACGATGCTGCAGCCAACCTGATGTGGAGTGCAACCCTGGCACTGAACGGCCTGATCGGAGTGGGCGTTCCGCAGGATTGGGCCACACACATGATCGGACATGAGCTTACTGCGTATCATGGAATCGACCATGCACGAACACTTGCCATTGTTTTGCCCGGAGTGATGCACATCAAACGGGAACAGAAAAAGGATAAAATTTTACAATTGGGGGAACGGGTTTGGGGAATCACCAAAGGTACAACCGATGAACGAATTGACCTGACTATCCAAAAAACAGTTGAATTTTTCGAATCGGTAGGTATTCCAACCCGGTTACCTGATTATGGTGTAACAACTGAAACCATTGATACCATTTGTAACCGTTTCAGGAAAAGAGGATATAAAGTGGGCGAAAAAGCAAATATTGGACCGGTTGAAATGAGATTGATACTGGAAGATCGATTATAATAGATTGCTGTTTCAAAATAGTCAGGGCTTGACTTCGAGTCAAACCCTGACTATAATAAGCATATCATCACGATACTACGGATAAAACTTGTAGATATCCTTCCGATGAAGAATTCGTTCAAAATAGAGTGTGTCATTTTCAATTTTTAATCCGGCACGATAATCACCAAACCGGATTTTATAATAATTCCGGTATCCCTTCAATTTTTCAAAATTTGGAATTTGAAATGGGCTCTTATAGTTCAAGATTTCTTCGAAAAGGAATTTTTCAACTTTTAGTCTTTCCTTTGCCGGGAGTTTGGCAAGTTCTTTCAGGAAAACTTTATTAATCCCAATGTTCATTGTTTCTTTTTAACTAACGATTCATAATACGCTTTGGCTTCTGCAACCGAAAGAGTATCGTCTGGGTCATTTTCCCCAATAAATTGACCAAGAGCATAATCTTCCAACAACTGCTCCATTTTTTCAAAAGTCTGAATGTCAACCTGCACTGCAACCGGACGTTTTTTGCTGTCAGTAACGTAAGTTTTTTTTATTTCAAGCATGATCCTGAATTTTTCCTAAAGATAAGATTTTGCGATCAAAATGAGAAATGATTGGACAGGAGAAGTCTATGATTCATCTGAGTATAAGTCGGGCCTTGACTTCGAGTCAAACCCTGACTAACTCACTGAAGCAGTTCTCTGGCAGTTTCCATGGCAGTAGCCGAATAGTTTTCGCCGCTTAGCATTTCGGCAATTTCTTCGACCCGCTCCAATTCTGTAAGTTTCCGGATTGAAGTATAAGTCTGATCGTTTTCGTCGAACTTATAAACTTTATAGTGATGCTTACCTTTGGCTGCGATTTGTGGTAAATGAGTAATATTCAATACCTGAACCGTAAATGCCATTTTCTCCAGTATCTGCCCCATTTTCAAAGCCACCTCACCCGAAATGCCAGAGTCAATTTCATCAAAAATGATGGTTGGCAACGAACGGGCATCTGTAATCAGGGTTTTTATGGCCAACATGAGCCGCGACATTTCGCCACCCGAAGCAATTTTGCCAATTTCCTGCAATTCCTGATTTTTATTGGCCGAGAACATGAAGCTGACCTCGTCGAGTCCGGAAGGTGAAAAATCTGTGAGGTGACCAAACTTTAACTGAAATGCTGCATTCGGAATGCCCAGGTTCCGGAGAACGTCAATTACCTTCTCTTCAATAGTTGGCGTAACTGCATTGCGCTGAACACTGATTTTACCAGCCAGTTCATCCAATATTTCTTTTTGGATTTGAATGTCGTTTCGGAGTTGTTCAATTTCATGTTCATACGAGCTAACAAGCTGTATTTTGGACTCAAAATCAGTTTGAATATTCAAGAGTTCAGCAATTGTGGAAACCCTGTGTTTCTGCTGCAACGAATAGATCAGATCGAGACGTTGATTAACCTGCTCTATCTTTTCCGGATTATTTTCTGTCCGGTCTTCAAGGATTGACGATTCAGAGGCAATATCTTTCAATTCAATGTAAACCGATTCCAACCGGTCAAAGATCAATTGAGCTTCAGGAAGTACCAACCGTAATTTGCCGATTGAATTGAGGTTTTCCTTTAGAATAACCAGAACCGACCGTTCTTCTTCACTTAGGACCTGATAGGTTTGTCCGAATACGGATTTTATTTCTTCGGCATGAGTCAGCTTTTCGAGCGAAAGTTCCAGCTCTGACTGTTCGTTTTCGATCAGTTTTGCTTCAGAAAGCTGTTTAAACTGAAACTCATAATAATCAAGATCTTTTCTGGACTGTTCTGCCAGAAACAGTGATTTGCCGAGGTTTTCCTGAAGTGCAAGGTATTTTTTGTACGCTGATGCGTAGATTTTAAGAATCCCTCCATTGCCTGCAACCAGGTCAACCAATCGCAACTGGTAGTTCTTTTCATTCAATTCCAGGTTTTGATGCTGTGAATGAATATCGATCAATTTCAATCCCAGATCGTGTAGGACCTTAACATTTACAGGAGTGTCGTTGATGAATGCCCTTGATTTTCCTTGTGGGGTAATTTCGCGCCGAAGGATTGTAATATCGTCATAATCGAGTTCATTCTCGTTGAAAAAATTTTGCATCCCATAATTCCGGATATCAAAAACTCCTTCAGAAGTACATTTTTCCGATTTATCCCTCAATACGGAAGAATCGGCCCGTTGTCCGATAATTAGTCCGATAGCGCCCAATAGAATTGATTTTCCTGCACCGGTTTCTCCGGTCAGAATATTTAAATCTCCACTAAAATCAATGATTAGTGAATCAATTAATGCGTAATTTTTTATTGAAAGAGATTTAAGCACAGGGAATTGCAAATTTGGTTAATGACCGGTTGATGATCAATGACCTGATCAATCTGCTCATAAAGATAATGGTTTATTCAAATATCAGAGACCTTCAGCTTTCAGAATTTTTTCGTATTTGCTACCGTTCGACGGATCACACTCATTCAGGATAACCGAAACCCGGTTTCGCTCATCAGGAAACGAATTTGAAAAAATATTAACCAGTTCATCTGATTTGGCATCGAAAAAAACCTGGAGAATATAAAGGGACGGACGTGTCCGGAAAACTTTCTGGATTAATTTTAACGATTCAGCAATCGCTGCCCTACCTTCTGGCGCTTTATCAGCCATCAGGTCAAGTCCAAGGCGGTGATATTGATAGGTACAACTTCTGAACCCTGAATACGATTTATTCAAAATATTTTCAACCAGCCAGTAACGGTTTCGCTCGCTTTCATAGGCCTTCCAGCCTTTTTGAGTGGCATTCTGCGAATTATTAACGATGGTCTGAGCCTTCTGAAAAAATTCGGTTCCACCTTCCGGAGAAAATGAATCATAATCCATACCTAAAACGATGTAAGCATAATAAGCCAGAATATTGGTCAGGTTGTCTTTGTTGGAAGTTTCATTAAATTCAAGGGTCTGGTATTCGACATACTTGGCATGAAAATCCTTGTCTTTAATATTCAGCAAAATAGTTTCGTACGAAGAATTAAATACCGGACGGCGAGCCTGTATCTGAATGCTTCCCTTAAACTCGTCTGAAGAAATCTGTTCATCGAGATTGATGAAAAAATTACATTCAATTCGTTCATCCATGGCATATTGATGATCGGTCCATTTGCGGTTATTCATGAATTCGTACAAGTCCGACTGCATCGTTTCGAACATGGTCCGATTGGCTCCCTGAATCTTTTGAGCCGATATGCTGATATTACAGCGCAATTCCTGTGCAATCAAAGAGTTTTGACAGACCAGAAACACTGCTAAAAAAATCAAAAATCTTTTCATTTCAGCCTTTATTCATTTAAAATGTTTCAATCCAACCATATAACTACTGCTCAGTCCTTTGCCTTTTGGCTTGCTACTTTTGACTCGTTTTTCGCTCCATTTCCAGAATGATTCTCGAAACGATATCAACAGCAACTTCTTTCTTTGATTTTAACTCAGAAACCGTCTGATTATTGTCCATATCAATCAGTGTAATTTTATTGGTGTCAACAGCAAAACCTGCGCCCGGATCATTCATGGAATTTAAAACAATAAAATCAAGGTTCTTCCGCTTCAGTTTCGACCAGGCATTGGCCAGTTCGTCGTTGGTTTCGAGCGCGAATCCCACCAGAACTTGTTTGCCTGTCTTTATCCGGCCCAGTTCTTCTGCTATATCATTGGTTGGCTTCAGTTGAATGGTAAGTTCGTCCTTTCCACGTTTCAGTTTACTTCCGGAATAACTTAAAGGAGTAAAATCAGCAACTGCAGCACACATCACTGCACCATCAGCTTCAGGAAAAATACGAAGGCACAGTTCATGCATTTCCGAAGCCGATTCAACTTGAATAATTGTGATGTTGGGATTGGTGATTTTGATATGAACCGGCCCTGAAACGAGAGAAACTTTTGCTCCGGAATCAGCAAGCGCATTGGCAATGGCATAACCCATTTTGCCTGAAGAATAATTTCCGATAAAACGAACGGGATCAATTTTTTCGTGGGTAGGGCCGGCGGTGACTAAAAAATGCCTATTCAGCAGTTTTTTTTTTTGATTAAAGAAATGAACGACTTCTTCCAAAATATTTTCGGGCTCTTCCATTCGGCCTTTGCCATAAAGGCCACTGGCTAATTCACCTTCAGCAGGTTCAATAATCAGATTCCCGAATGAACGCAAGATTTCCAGATTCGAAAGGTTGGCCGGATGCCTGAACATGTCCAGATCCATAGCAGGAGCAATCATGACCTGACATTTTGCCGATAAATAAGTAGTAATAAGCAGATTATCGCAAACTCCGTGAGCCATCTTGCCTATGGTGGCAGCTGTAGCCGGGGCAATCAGTATGAGATCGGCCCATTGCCCCATATCCACATGCGAATACCAGGAGCCATCGTTTGCCGAAAAGAATTCAGAGGCTACCGGTTTGCCGGAAAGCGCCGACATGGTGACCGGAGTGATAAACTCTTTGGCAGCAGGGGTCATCACCACCTGCACTTCAGCGCCTTCTTTCACAAGGCCCCTTAATAGTATAGCTGCCTTGTAAGCAGCTATACTTCCGGTTACCCCGAGAACGATATGTTTTCCTGTGAGCCTCATAAAGGCTTGTATTACAATTCTTTGTTACGAGCTTCCTTGGCAGGATTGCGGTGATAAATCTGATCGTTTACAAATTCTTCGTAAGCAATCAAAGTCGGTTTTGGAAGACGTTCGTAGTATTTCGAAATCTCAATCTGTTCGCGATTTTCAAATACTTCTTCCAAATTATCAGTGTAGGAAGCGAATTCCTGTAATTTCTGACTCAGTTCTTCTTTCATTTCAGAAGCGATCTGATTGGAACGTTTGGCCAGAATCATTACAGTTTCATAAATATTTCCTGTACGGCTTTCCAATTCTCTTAAGTCCCTCGAAATAGTAGTAGATTCTGCTTTTGTTTTCTTAAAATCCATATTATTTAAATATTTGAATCCGGTTTATAATTTAACAACTTGGCAATTGTCGTATGATACTTTTCAACTTCCTTCCGGTATTTGCTCTCTGCATATTCATCGACAAAGGTAAAATATTCATCCAACGCAGAACTCAAACGCTCGCGTTTTTTTTCTTCAACACTATTAACAGCAAGTAAATACTTTGCTTTTAGAAGCATGTACATCAATTCTTCACGGTATTTGGTGTCCGGAAAATCTTTCAACGATGAAGATAAAGCAACCACTGCAGCCTTATAATTGTTCAAATCGTAATAAAGCTTTCCGCTTAAATACGACTTGTAAACTAATTTATCGCGCAATTCAACAATTAAGCGGTTCGCTTCTTCACCCCTGGTTGACTTCGGATATAAATTGATGAACAACTGCAAAGCGTCAATGGCGTTCTGGGTTACTTCCTGATCGAGGCGGGGACTTGGTGAATCAAGGTAAAAACAGTATCCAACCATAAACTGCGATTCCTCAGCAAACTCACTTCGGGGAAATTCCTTAATCAAGGATTTAAAATAATGCCCGGCCATCATATAATCCTTCATTCCAAACTGACTTTTGGCATAATAATAATAGACCTTGTCTGCCCGGCTCGTTCCCCTGACAATACTTATAAGGTCTTTCAGAAGGGTTGATGAACGGACAAATTCTCCGTTTTCGTAATATTCAAGCGCTTTTTTGTACTTGAATTCGTAATCGGTGCTTTTGACTACCTTATTATAATCGCTGCAAGCGCTTAATAAAAGTACAAAAACAATAGCTATCGGTGTGAAATTTCTCATTTTCATTAACATGGCGCAAATATACATTTTAAAACAAATTTTCCGGCCGAAAATAAAATGAATTATCCAGAATACAATCTTGTTTAGGTTAAATTAACAAATTTGCAGACTTCTTAAAATAATTTACTTTTGCAATGTTAATTTTAAAACCAGATCAAGTGGATATTTTCGAAAAACTGAGAACCAATATGGGTAGCCTGGGAAAATACATGAAACAGGCTCATGGATACTTTGCTTTCCCTAAGTTAGAAGGCGAAATCGGTACCAAAATGAAATTCAGGGGTAAAGAAGTTTTAGTATGGAGCCTGAACAATTATATTGGGCTGGCCAACCATCCTGAAGTGAGGGAAGCTGATGCACAGGCCGCGGCTGAATATGGGATGGCCTATCCAATGGGAGCCCGTATGATGTCGGGACAGACCAGTAAACATGAAGAACTGGAGCAAAATCTGGCCGAGTTTGTCGGAAAACAGGATGCCTTTTTATTGAATTATGGCTACCAGGGAATGGTATCTATTATTGATGCCGTTTGTGGTCGTAATGATGTTGTCGTTTATGATTCAGAAGCTCATGCCTGTATTTTGGACGGTGTCCGTTTGCACATGGGTAAACGCTATGTGTATCTGCACAACAATATGGAGAGTCTTCGGACTCAATTAGTGAGAGCAACAAAACTAGCAGAGAAACAAGGTGGCGGAATACTCGTTATTACTGAAGGAGTATTCGGTATGTCAGGCGACTTAGGTAAACTGGATGAAATCGCCAGATTCAAGGATGAATTTGATTTCCGTTTACTGGTTGACGATGCTCATGGTTTTGGAACAATGGGTGCAACAGGTGCGGGAACTGCAGAGCATTTCGGAGTTTCTGACAAAGTAGATCTTTTATTCGCAACTTTTGCCAAATCAATGGCTGGCATTGGTGCATTTGTAGCCTGCGACGAAGATGTCTGCAACTTTTTACGTTACAACATGCGCTCGCAAACCTATGCAAAATCATTACCGATGCCTATGGTTATTGGCGCTTTGAAACGGCTTGAACTTTTACGGAGCAAACCGGAACTTCGTGAAAAACTATGGTTTATCGTCGATAAACTGCAAAGCGGACTGAAAGCTCAGGGTTTCGATTTAGGAGCAACCAATTCGTGCGTTACACCGGTTTACTTCAATGGGGGAGTTGGTGAAGCCACCAGTGCAGTAATGGACCTTCGTGAAAACTACAATATTTTTTGTTCCGTGGTAGGTTACCCGGTTATTCCAAAAGGCCTGATTATGCTTCGCCTGATTCCGACGGCCTTGCATACTTTGGAAGATGTGGATTATACGATCCAGGCATTTGCCGAAGTTCGCAAAAAACTGGAAGAAGGCAAATACAACACTTCTCAGATTCCATCGTTTATCGAAGGATAAAATACTTATTAAGGAAAACCATCTCATAAAGGATGGTTTTCCTTATCTATTTGCAGTCAAATTTTGCCTCTTTAGCTCAGTTGGTAGAGCAGCTCATTCGTAACGAGCAGGTCGCAAGTTCAAATCTTGTAAGAGGCTCCAATGTTTTCAAGGGTTTCAGAAGATTAAGAATTCCAAAATGTTGACAAAAACATTTATAAATGTATTTAAATAGTATAAAAATTTATAAATAGTTTATAAATGTTATATTTGTATTATAATTAATACAAATATGGTATGGCAACATTTAAAGGTGTAATTCTTAAAGGAAAAAATCACGTTAAAAGTGATGGTACGACCAACCTAAAGATCCGTATTACCCACAATCGCAAAGCCGATTATATTTCCACTGACTTATTTGTGCCGGTTGATAAGTCGAAGCGCGGATTCACATACGGCGACAATGCCAAATTTATACAAGGCAGGCTTACAACCTACATAAATAAATATCAGAAGGCGTACATTGAACTTGGCGATGCAGCCGATATGATGTCGGTACAGGAATTGAAGTTAGCCGTTCAGGATAATAAAAAAACAGAGATAAATTTTATAAATTTTGCCGACAATTACTTCCTGCAATTGCAAAAAGACGGTAAAGAAGGCAGCGAAAGAGCCGTGAGGGGATTCCTTTCGAATTTAAAGAAATATACTGACCGGCTCATGTTTTCGCAAATTGATTCAACTTTTTTGAAAAACTTTGAAAAGTGGATGCAGGATCAAGGTGTAAAAAACGGGATACCAAGTTACATGGCACGTTTCAGGTCCATCTTTAACAAGGGCCGCGAGCAGTACAACGACGATGACCGTGGCATTATTCGCATTGCCAACTATCCGTTTACTAAATACAAGATCGTGCAGCCGCTTGGCACTGCTAAAGAAAGCTGTTTGACCGCTGACCAATGCCGAATGCTGATCAATCATCAGCCTGTCTTAAATCGCTCGAAAATGGCGAAAGATATGTTTATGCTGCAGTTTTATTTGATTGGCATAAATAGTAAAGATTTGTTTTTTATGAAAAAGCCGGTAAAAGGTCGCTTAGGGTTCGACCGGTTTAAAACCGAGCGGCCCTACTCCATCAAGTTAGAGCCTGAAGCGTTGCAGATTATTGAAAAATACAAGGGCGAAAAGTCGCTGATTAATATGGCAGGGCGTTACGGTTATTATCTCGATTTCCAGAAAGCGATAAATAAAGGCATGAAAAATATATGTGAGGATCTGCACAAACAGGCAGCCGCAAATAAGCAAAAAATTGATTTTCCTGAAAAAATAACCTCCAATTGGGCGCGGCATACCTGGGCAACCATTGGCCGAAACGACTGTAAAATAAATAAAGATGACATTGCCCTATGCCTTGGCCACGAAGATGCCGACAATAAAGTAACCGACATTTACATAAGATACGACTATTCGATTATTGACGAAGCAAACCGAAAAGTGATTGATGCAGTGTTGTAACACTATTCAAACCTTAATTCATATCCAAACTTTTGAGCCATTGTAACCATTTCGGTAAATGTGATTCCGTAAAATGAACCAGGTGATCCGCGATTAACGATGGTTTCAAAATTATCTTCTGACTTTACCCCATAAAGTTCAATACTAATTCCAGATTTTGATTTTCCGGAAACAACTATTGAATTATCCTTGCAAAAAAAGGTGAGGTAATAAATGTAATTTTTCTTTTTGGTATTCAGTTCATCGGTTTTAATCGTGTAATTTTCATTATTCGATTCAATCATTATTTCAGATTCTGTGAGAATTTTCTTGCAAAGTTTGAAATTTTCTTCTTTCGACTTTCCAGTTTCAATAACAACTTTAGTTGCTCCTTTTTCAATCTTTCCATTTTGTGCCATTGCCGCGCCAAAAATTCCTGATAAAATGAAGACTATGAGTAACTTTTTCATATATATCGTTTTAAAATGCATAGTATGATAATCCTGCTTTAAAATTTTCAAATGTTCCAACGCCTGCGTGAAATCTAAAATGTTCAGAAAGTTTAATTGTCCCAATTATTCCTAAATTTATTTTTGTTGTTGATTTTCCAAAATAATAAGTTTCCCAGCCAACCGGATCTTGATAAATTTCTTTTGACTCTCCGAAACCGATAACTGGAATTATTGAAAAACTTTTTACAGGTATAATATATCCAAAATTTAAAAGAGTAATGTGGATTTTTTCTGAACTATAGGAATATTGCGATGAATATTCAAGATATTCACCTTTTCCACCTGAAAAATTGGAAGAAATATCCATGTAAATTCTATTAAATGATACCGAAAAACCATATCCATTTTTTGGAGAATCTTTCGTTTCAGCATTGAAATAATTTGCATGGAGGCCGATTGAGATTGGTTCGATTGAAATTTGAGCATAAGCCCCAACAAATAAAAACGTTAAAAAGAGTGTAGTAAATAGTTTTTTCATATCATATTTTCATTTTTAAGTTTAAAATTGTCTTTAGATTTTACTCTATCTCTTCAGTTTTTTCATTAACAAACCAAGAAGCTATAAATCCAGTAAAAGTACCGAATAATCCAACACCGGTAACCATCAAAAAAGCTGCAATTATTCTTCCTTCGGTTGTCACAGGAAATTTATCACCATAACCAACTGTTGTAATGGTAACAAAAGACCACCAAATAGCATCTTCAGCAGTTTTTATATTGCTTTCGGAAACATTTTCTGCTTGTAAAATTGAGATTGACCCAAAAATTAACATTAAAAAAGCGATCAATGATACTGTTGAAAATGTACCTCTAACCTTTGTCTTAAATATGTGGGAAGTTAAATATTTTACAGACCTAAAGGTGCGTAGTACGCGAAGCATTCTAAATAATCGTACAAATCGCCCATATCGTAAATATTGAAATGTGGGAATACTTGATAATAAATCTATCCAACCCCATTTCATAAAATTAAGTTTAGATGGCGCTTGAATAAATCTCACCAAAAAATCGTATAAAAAGATAATACAAATAATATCATCAATGACATATAATAATTTAGATACTTCGATAGGTAAAATATAAAAACTATCAACTATTAGCACAGTTATGACGTATATTGATAGAATAACAATAACTAAGTCTAAAAATGTGACTTTAGAATCACTTTTTATATTGGCTGTTTTATTCATAATAATTAGGTACGGGATTAGTAGTTTATTTTTTTTGATACCGTTTCTTATAATCAGAAAGTTGATCATATAAGTTTTCTCTTTCTCGCTCCAATATTTTTATTTTCTGCTTTAACTCGTTAATTTCAGTTTCATGGGTTGTTAATACCTGATCTGAAACAATACTCACATTAGAATTATCTGAATAATTTTTCTTTATTTGAATATTACAATATTCTATATTTGAATATTTATCATCGAATAAAGTATTTAAATTGATATTGTAATTTTTGACTAATGCAATTAAAACATCCTTATCAATCTCTTTTTTACTTTCAGTTTCCATTTTAGAAACCTTACTTTGATTGATTTCAAGTACATTGGACAATTCTAATTGTGATAACCCTAAGCTAAGCCTAAATTGCTTTATTTTTTCTCCAATACCCATACATGTTTTATAACATCTAAATATATATTCATATTTGGAATATATATTCAAGATTAGAATATCTTTGTTCTATCAATATTCAAGTACAATACAAATATAATACAATTAGAATACACATTACAATAACGCGAACACAGTATGACAAAGCAAGATAAAGAGATAATTAGAAGAATTTCTAAAATAAAGTCACAGGTCCCATCTTTTTGGATAGATGTTGTGGCGGCTGAATTGGGAAAAACAACCACCACCTGTTATGCCTATGCAAGGGGCACGCGGGGCATTCGTGAGGGTTATCACAAGGACATTTTTAGAATATTACTGAGAATTGAAGCTCAGGAAAACGAGAAAACAACTAAACTATTATTAACTCCCAAACCATGAAAACGGAACTAACAAAACGCGAAGATCAAATTGTTGAGCTGATAGCCCTTGGGCAGTCGCAAAAAGAAGTGGCCAACGCCTTGCATATTTCACCATGTACAGTCGATGTAATCGTTAAACATGCCAAAGAAAAACTGCACGTTCAAAAAGCTTCTGAATTGTCGGTGTGGTATTTCGTTACCCGGTATAAAATTACGCTCAATTTGTCAGACGAAGTTCGCCGGGTGGTATCGCTCTCATTTTTATCGCTTATGCTGTTAACCTTATCAGCCGGATTTCGCCCTGAGCGGACCAGTCGTGTTGTACGAACTTCAACCCGCACTTCACAATACCGCCGCACTTCACGCGGCACGGAATCAGAAATAGAAACTACTTTAATTTTCGCATAATGTTAGACACGCAATACATAAACCTTTCGAGATTAGACCTTGAGCGCATTATAACTACTGCTGTTGAAATAGGTGTGAACAGGTTTGCAGTTGAAAACGGATTGAAAAAAGAATACATGTCGCAAGGTGTTGCATATAAAAAATATGGTCGCCATACCATCGACCGGTGGACCAGAGAAGGAAAAATTACACCTGTGAAACAGGTAAGGGCAGTAAAATTTAAAGCGGTTGAATTAGATAAATTAAGCCGTGTAAATGAGTTACACACGAAGTTTATTGGTGATTGATTTGGGTTTGGTTTGATTGGTTCTGAAAAGGGGGAGATTCCTCACAACGTTTCCTCCTTTTCTTTTTAAAAATTACAGAATATGCAGATTGACAATATCAACGAATTAAGGGCTGTTTTGGAACAATGCAAGGTTGAAATACCATCGTTACTTATCAATGCCCGTCAGGCTTGCACAGTTCTTGGAGTATCGGCAAAAACACTGAAAACATGGACTGACCAACGCTTACTTATCAACTACGGATATGTCAGTCCACAATACGAGCTTCGCGAAATATGCGAATTTAAGGCTCAAAACATGAAATACGTAAGGTTTAAAGAATTGCAAGGGGTGAGCAAATAAGGATTGCTTCAGGCGTGGTTCGAATCCACCCACCTTCACCATTGAAACAGTTCATTGAAATATTGGGAAAATACACTGAATCTGGATAACAAAACACTTGGGTTTGTTCTCCGGACGACAAAAATACGCTGCACCTGAAATAACGGATCGAGCCGATTACTCTCAGGGTGCTAATGAATTGCCTGATTAGCTCAGTTGGTAGAGCATCTGTTTTGTACTCAGAATGTCGGGGGTTCGAATCCTTCATCAGGCTCAGTTTTTATTTTTTAACTTAAAAAAACTACGATGGAAAAATTAATTTATCAGGAAAAAACAGGCAGGCAGTTGATTGATACGCTCGAATCAATGGCCGATGGTGTTGAAGAAATGGTTTACGGAGTTAGGCTCGACGATCAGGAGTTAGCCGACAACAAAACAAGGTTTGCCCAAATCTCGATTCTTGAAGCTAGAATTGCAGATGAAAAGAAAGCTTTTATGGAAGAATTAAAGGCCAGATTAAAACCAATCATTTTTGAAAAATCCGGATTGCTTCAAATTATCAAAACCGGAATGACTGAACAGGAAGGAAAAGTATTCAAGTTCATTGATCATGATACCAAAATGGCCGGATTTTATAACGATCGCGGACAGTTGGTATATGCCAGGGGTGCAAATACCGACGAACTCTCTCAATTAACAATTGCTCACAACGTAAGAACAGGAACTAATAATTGATAAAATGAAAGATGAAAAGAATTTAACCAAAGAAGAAACATCTTGTATGCTTATTGAAAATGGAATCAAAGAGCTTGTCATCCGACATGGCGAAGCGTTTCCGGTTCGTGAACCGGTTGCCTTAAAAATTGGTGGCAATATTGATTCTGTTGCCCGATTTATTTCTAACCGGAAGGATGAGTTTGAGCACAATAAGGCCCATATCATTTCAGATCGTGCAGCCTTAATGATTGTATTGACAATTGACGAACCAAGTTATTTCAGTGGAATAATTCAGGGCAATGCCGAAATAGATGCACGGTTTAAGGAATGGGGTATTAATACTGGTAAATCGTGGACCACGTTTGAATTGGCTGATTTTATCAGGATGCGCCGCGCATTTTTCGAAAATGTTGGTACAGCCACTGAATTGGTTACTGTACTTCGCAATTTTAAGGCTAAGGTAAACAAGGAACTTGAAAACAACGATGACAAGCGGGGTAACCGTGACGTTGTGAAACGTCAGGTGGTGGAGTCAAATGTCCCTGCAGGATTTAAAGTTAACCTTCCAATTTTTAAAGGTTTCAAGGTTGAAACGATTGATGTTGAAATTGACATTGATGCCGATTCGCTCAATTGTAAGTTGGTAAGCCCACACGCTGCCGAATTACAGGTTTACCTGACTGATTCGATTATTGACGAACAATTAAAGGCTATTGCTCTATTGGCTTATGATATCCTGATCATCGAGCAATAGTATTAAGGTCGCTGTATTCGATTTGCATGGTCGAGTGAGGCAAGTGCCAAAAGGGAGTTGTCCAAAAACCTAAACATTTGAGAACACGAGGTTTGAACCCTCATACAGCACAGTTTTAGTGGATCGTTTGATAAAAGCTCCTGTAATTTCGGATACCATACCGGCAGGAGTGAAGCTTGTGTGTACCGGAGTTGTAAAACTTCTCCGGTACTTTTTTAAAACTACCTAAAACATACTATTATGAATCGTAATGTTGGAAAATTGGCAAACTTATTTCTTGCCTTGCAATCGGAACCCGCCGTAATTATTTACATGTTGGGATTTATACTAATCACAATTTTTAGACTGTAACCATGAAAATACTGATAATAATTGGATGGGTTGTTTTAATCGTAATGATTTTAGCAGCATTTGTGTGGGTTAAACTGTATGATGGTGGCGATGACGAAGATTGTGAGGAACTGGAGCCTGATGAATCATCGCACAAAGGCCGTTACAAATATACCCATCCTGAAAAAGATGAGAATCAATCAGCTTAAACGATGAAAAAGAAATTATTACCGAACCAATTATCGCAAGGGCAGCAAAAGGCAAAAGTAAGCTGCGATAACTACGAAATATTTATAAACGGCATGTTTAACCCTGTTTCTCCACTATTTTACAACTACCTAACCGGTTGGGAAGATGGAAAAGTTACAGCGCCATTAAAAGCACTCGAAACCCACAACAACTCGGCAAGAGTTAACGGAATTGCACATTTTAATAACTAAACAATATGGCACGACCAAAAAAAACCAACGCTTCATATTTTTCGCACGATACCGATATGCGAAACGATTTGAAGATTAAAGCCATCAGGAGGAAGTTTGGGCACACCGGTTATTCGGTCTGGAATATGCTTTTGGAAATTATTACCGACAGCGATAATCTGGAACTTGAATACAACGATAACCAAATTGAACTCATTTCGGCTGACTTAGATATTGAAACTACCGAACTGAAAGCGGTAATTGAATACTGCATCCAATTAAAATTAATCGTATGCGATAATGGTTATTTATTTTCCAATACGCTTAAAAAACGGTTAGAAGGTATGTTTCAGAAACGGAATAGACAGTTATCGACGTCGATAACTCAAAAATTAGGAGTTTCAGACGTCGATAACTCAAATGTTGTTCCGTTTCCGGGAGTTATCGACGACGATAACCGACAAATAAAAGAAAAGGAAATAAAAGTAAAAGAAATAAAAGTAAAAGAAATAAAACATATACATGAGGACGATGTGTTTTCTGATTCTGAATTTCATTTTCAAATTATGGATTATTTTGGTTTCACCGAAATGCAAAATCCTGACAAACTATCCACCCTTTTTTACTTCCTGAATATTTTGCAAACCGACGGGCGGCTCGAAGCCTTCCGAAGCAAATTTGAAAGCTACAAAGCATACAAAGAAATTTCGAAAGAAACAAAGTTTGGTTTTGCCCGCTTCCTTGGAACCATTGAAATACGCTATCTGGATGGCGGCTGGAATGCCGAAAACTGGGATGCAAAACTAAAAGCATTTACCCGCACAGCCGGAACGATACAGGGCGAAAGCCTTGCTGAATACAACAAACGAATTGTGAAACAACTTAGAGCCGAAGCATAATGGAAGATTATCGAAGGGACCGGATTAAAGACATCAGCCGAATGGACGTTGCCCGCTTGGTTGATGACCTGGTAATGGAACTGCACATGGATTGCTCGAAAAAGGTTGATCCTGAAGTTTTCAAACACACAACCAACAAATTCACCAATCTGCTAACCGGGAAGTTTGCAAGTTGGCACTGGGGCGAAGTTTTGAGCATTACCAAGCTGGGTATTGCAGGCAGTTATGGATCATATTCCGACAAAATCAACTTTCAGGCCCTGTTTTCGTGGATGCGGAAAGCCCAGCAATCGCGGTCGAGCAACTTTGCCGAAAAATCAATTCAGGAAGCAAAAGATATTTCAAACGAAAGCAAGGGCAACTTCAGAAACAATTCGAGCCGGTGGAAACAATTCCACGAATACATGGAGGGCGAACGCTTGTGGTTTCTCGATAATATCACTTTACAAAACTGCGAACAGTTTCACACCTGCAATTCTGCATCAGCCCTGAATGAATTCCGAAGATCAATGATTCAGGAGCCAGATCCGGTTTACTACGAGCGCATGAAAAACATGACACTTGAGCAATTCAAGAAAGAAGCCAATGTATTCGACTAAAAATCAATAAAATGAGATCGTACAGAAAAATTATTGTTTGCACCAAATGCAAAGGCGAAGGATATACCGAAGAATCAAGCTTCGAAGGTCACAGCCGTGGTTACGAATACCACAAAATAACCTGCACCGGCTGCGATGGCAGCGGATTGATGAAGCGGACCATTACCATTACTGAAGAAAGTTATTTAACCAAAAAAATATAAAATTATGCTATTACCAGAACACGGATACATCGTCGACAAAGTAAGCGAAGAGTTATCGACCAAAGATTTAAAACACCAGTATGTTGAACTTATACTTCGGAAACCGGCTCCTAAAGATGAGTTTGGCGATACGGTTTTTACCGATGACGTTTACCAGGTTAAAGCCTGGAACAAGAAAATAGATTTAGTGAAAGGCCTGCAAAAAGGCGACAAAGTGAAAGCCATGTTGTCGCTAAGTGGTGCCGAATTGTTTGATCAGCAATCCTCAAAGATTTATTACAATCAGAATTTGAGTGTGATAAAACTTGAAAAGCTTCCCTGATGCCCACAATCAAGTTTTCAACCCGCAAGGCATGGGAAGGCGAAAAGGAGGTATCGAAGGGAGCATTTTCAGAAGATACCAGCTTTTACCATTCCACCGCCTGGCGGAAACTTACCAAAGCCTACCGCCGCGCACACCCATTGTGCGAATGCGCGGAATGCCAACTGCGGGTTGTACCATTACCCAGCGAACACACCGACCACATTGTGCCGGTGAAAGATGGCGGCGAGCCATTGGCATGGGATAACCTTCAAGCATTAAACAGAGTATGTCATAACCGAAAATCAGCAAAGGAGAAAAAAAAATGAAGTTAATCAACAGTTTTTTAGACTACATAATCAAACAGCGGAGGCTTCGGCAGGCAGCCGCCGCGCGTAAGAAGGCCGACGAACTGCATTTGCTGGATGGCAAACACTACATTGTTGTATTTTGGAACAATCGGTACATGGTAATGAACAATCACGACCGGAAAGCAATCAACATCACCATGCCAAAGCATCAGCAATTGAGTTTTGTGGAGTTGATGCGAAACAAGGTTTATGCAACGAAATAATGGAAAGAAAAATAAAATTAAGAGCGTGGGACGATAAGCAAAAGTACATGGCTTATCAGGGAACACCCGATTTGGAAACATTACAAAGTTTTATCTTCCATTTTGGAAATGATAAGTTAATGCAATGCTCACCATTTTCCGATAAAAACGGAAAAGAAATATACGAAGGTGATTTTTTGGGCGATTGGACTGAAATTGACGGCAAAATGGAGCAAAGCAAACTTCAGGTTTATTTTGATGATATGCTTGGGCAATGGATGATCGATTGTAGTTTAAAACAGGACCGGTCCCTCTCCTATTCACTTTTTAAAGAGTTGGAAGATTTTGCTTATGAAGTATTCGGAAATATATACGAAAACCCTGAAATTTCGATGCAGAAACCTTCTGAAATTAGCGAAGCAATTGACATTGCAGTGCATTTAATGAAAGGATTAAAAAAGGAAACTAAAAAACATACCGATGGAGCAGAAAATATACGAGGAAAAGTTAGCAGCGATAAAGGAAGTTCTTTCGCTTGAGGAAGATGCCAAAGTGGCTGTTATGTATGTGAAGCGAATTGTTATGGGTTCACAACTTCCTGTAAAAAACCATTCAAAATATACGCTTAAAGATATTGAAAAGCAAATTATTGAGCATTTAGGAATCACACCTGAGCAAATCCGGATTAAGACCAGAAAGCGCGAAACAGTACTTGCCAGGCAAATGGCGCACTTCAAAAGTGTACGGTTTACCTGGCATACTCTTTCGGCAATTGGCAGCTATTTTGGTGAAAAAGACCATGCAACTGTTCTGCATTCGGTGCGATCAATCAATAATCTGTTAGATACTGATTATGAATTTTGTGAGCAACACGAAGAATTTTTAAAGAACTGAAATGAAGAAACGGAGACTTACATCAGCCGAAGTTCAGGAAATGTTAAAAATTTACCCATTTCGTAAGGGAGCCGACATTGCTGCAATGTATGGCGTGAGTGTATCGAAAATATACACTACTGCAAAGCGTTACAGCGTAAAAAAGTCTGCTGAATTCTTAAACTCACCTGAAAGTGGACGAATAAGCAAAGGCCAGCACTTCTCACCGGCAACACAAATAAAAATGGGCCAAAAGATTTATGGCAGCCGGAATCGAAAAGTAAAGAAGCCGCATCCAACCGCATGGCGCAAAGGTAACATAGGGCCACTTACTGCCGAAAATGGTGAAATCAGGTGGCGAACAGTCGGTTGGATGATCAGGATTGACGTTGATAAATGGGAATTTTATGCCCGGTGGCTCTGGAAGCAACAACATGGCGATATTCCTGAAGGATACAATGTGGTTTACAAACAGGGCGAATCATCAAAAAAGCATATTCCGACAATTGACCAGTTGCAATGTGTTTCCAATGCTGAACTTTTGAGCCTTAATTCAGGAAGTGACGAATTGACTGACAAATACATTGTGGAAAAATTAAGCCACTTAAAACCGGCACTGCGAAAGGCATTCAGTGAAATGTCCGAACTAATTGAATTAAAACGAAACGAATTAAAACTAAGGAGGAAAATCAATGAGCTTGAAAAAATTGGAACAAATGATTGATAGCGAGAAAGTGTATATCTATCGCAATCAGGAGGTAATAATTGTAGGATATGTAATTGAACATAATGAGTATGTTATTGGAGTTCAAATTGATAGCATTACTCAAACCTTCATCAAAGAAAACGATAATAAGCTGGGATTGTGGCTGGATTGTTTTAAGGAAAAGGATGAAGTACCGGTAATTTTAGAAACGGTGAATAACTCCAATCTTCCGGCCAATCAGCAAAAATCTAAGTTTCCATCGATTTACATCGAATCAAAAGAAAACATGAAATCGCTGACCGCTATGTTGATGTCAGACATTGAGAAAGTGAGAACAGATCCCGGATACGTTAATCAGGCCAAACAGGTATGCAATAACGTGAGTGCGATTGTCAACATCATAAAGTTGCAATTGCAATTATTGCAGGAAGGATGAGAACGACCTTAACTATTGATCAATGTGTCAATCAGTTCATTGCCGAACAACAGATTGTTGCCGGTAGTGCCAAGACCTACCGCGCCAACCTCCTGAACTTTTTTAAATGGTGCGATAGGCAGGGATTGGATAAGCGAAACCTTAACGAATCTGATGTGGTTAAGTTTGCATTACACCTGAACAGCACATATTCAGCGAAGTATGCAAGATCCGTCATTATTACTTTAAAAAAGTATTATGGCTTTTTGGCTAAACATGGTTTTGATGAACTTATCACAAAGGAGCTGAAGATGCCAAAAAATAGCAAGGATGCACCAAGGCAGCCATTGACAAGGGAAGATAAGGCGGCGCTCATTGCAAAATTTGAGAACAAGACCACCATCAGTAAGAAACGCGATTACCTGATGATTGAGCTGATGCTGACATCAGGCTTGCGATGTAATGAAGTATCAGGGTTAATGATCAGTTCATTATACAAAAATGACAATGTATGGTCTATGAAGGTAAAGCGCAAATGCCATTACAGAGATGATGACTGGATTGCGGTGGATCACATGATGGATGATATTGAAGAATATATTCAGGAACTTAATACCGCGTTTCCTGAATGCAAATATCTATTTATGTCATTTAGTCGTAGGCGAATGCATCAACCATTATCTGCAACATCAATCGGAAAGATCGTAAAAAATTATTTAGGCCCGAAGTATTCAGCACATTGCCTTCGACATACCTGTGCAAATGATTTATTAAATAATGGATTCTCTTATGAAGACGTTTCTGCCCTTTTAGGACACTCAAGTGTTGAGACAACTAAGATGTATATGCGTTATGCAATAGATCGAAGAAAGAGACAGAACAACCCGTCAAAGTATCTTAAATCAGAATTAAAATAAATCTATTGAATAATATATTCAGGAA
>JAUXUF010000292.1 GCA_030684645.1 Bacteroidota bacterium
ATTCGTCCGGGAAGCTGTTCAAAATAATTTTCAGGCAGTTTAAACTCCTCTTCATTTTCGAAACGTACAGATTCAAGCAATGCCTGTGCTTTCAAACTATCAGACAAATTTTCAAAATATCCGGAAGGCACAGAAAAAGGAGTATCCCTTCATATTGCAGCAAGAGTTGGCGCTTCATTCAGCCAATCCATATCTGTATCCCCTAATTTCATATTCCTTTGATACTTTGCTTATTAAAAGGTTTAATCTGTATGTAATAATATGTGTTCGATCTTTTTTACGGCAATATGGAAGGAGGCTTTCAGAGCCCCCACACTTGTTCCCAGGATCGCGGATATTTCCTCGTATTTCAGATCGTCAAAATATTTCATGTTAAACACCAGCCTTTGTTTTTCAGGAAGTGTCAGCAAGGCTTTCTGAAGCTTCATCTGAGCTTTGTCGCCATCGAAATACGGGCTGTCTGCCAGGGTCTCCGCCAGTTCATAACCGGCCGATTCATCTAAAGACACACTGTTTCTTGATTTTTTGCGATTTAAGAAAGTGATGCTTTCATTAGTGGCTATACGGTACAGCCAGGTGAACAGCTGTGAATCGCTTCTGAAATTAGCCAGGCCCTTCCAAACCTTAATAAATACATCCTGAACCAGATCATCCGTATCATCATGATCGATAACCAGCCTTCGTATATGCCAGTAGATTTTTTGCTGATACTTGTTCAGTAAAAGATTGAATGCTTCGTCACGGGTGCTTTCCCGGGCAAATTTTTCTAAAATTTCGGAATCTTCTACCTGCATATATCGTTTAAAACTCAGAACCCGGGCAAGCAGACAGGCATTACTTACGTTTAATTACCTTTTTTGCTGCATTGATAATATCCCCCGTATCCAATCCGTATTTTTTCATCAACTGATCAGGGGTGCCGCTTTCTCCGAAACTATCATTTACCGCAATGTATTCCTGCGGTACCGGATTGTTTCTGGTGAGTACCTGGGCAATGCTGTCACCCAATCCGCCATAGCGGTTATGCTCTTCAGCAGTAACAACGCAGCCGGTTTTAGCTACTGATTTTAAGACCGCCGCTTCATCCAATTGTTTAATCGTGTGGATATTAATTATTTCGGCGCTGATACCTTCTTCAGCAAGTTTCTCTGCGGCTTCAATAGCTTTCCAGACCATATGTCCGGTTGCGAAAATACTTACATCGCTGCCCTCATTGACCATCCATGCCTTACCTATTTCGAACACCTGATCAGGGTCTGTAAAAACAGGTACCGCAGGTCTGCCGAATCTTAAATATACCGGGCCATGATAGTCAGCTATAGCAATCGTAGCAGCCCTGGTTTGATTATAATCGCAGGGGTTGATCACGACCATTCCGGGAAGCATTTTCATCATACCGATGTCTTCCAGGATCTGATGTGTCGCCCCGTCTTCACCTAAAGTGAGTCCGGCATGCGAGGCACAGATCTTCACATTC
>JAUXUF010000307.1 GCA_030684645.1 Bacteroidota bacterium
GTTAAGGGAAGTTGTTGGAACTGTTGCGTTAAGAATAGCTGCTTTTATTTGAGCAGATGTTTCTCCAGGATGAGTTGAAGCGTACAAAGCCACCGCACCAGTTACATGAGGTGTTGCCATGGATGTGCCACTGTAACTGGCATATCCTGAGATGATCTTGCCTTTTGATAACTTTGGAATGCTTGACCAGACTCCAGAACCAGGAGCACCAATGTCGACTGACGTTGCACCATACTGAGAGAAACTAGCTAAAGTGCCGGTAGATGTAATTGCAGCTACCGCGATTATATTATCACTTGTATAGCTTGCAGGATAACTTGGTGTAGCGTCGTTATCAGTACCGTTGTTGCCCGCTGCAGCAATGAACAGGATATTATTTGTACCAGCCCTGTCGATAGCATCTTTAAGGCTCTGGCTAAAACCTCCACCACCCCAGGAATTATTGGTGGCTACAATATTTAATCCTTTTGATTTCAATCCGGTAATATAGTCAACAGCTTTAATTGCATTGGCGGTAGTTCCTCCGTTTCTTCCCAGAAATTTAGCAGAAATGAATTTAACATTCCAGCAAACGCCTGCAACACCTTTCCCGTTGCCTCCAACTGCACCAATGGTACCTGCAACATGAGTTCCGTGGTCATCCTGGGTTCCGTCGAAAATGGTATTGTTGTTGCCGTCAAAATCCCAGCCGTAAATATCGTCAACATAACCGTTACCATCATTATCTATTCCGTCCCCTGCAATATCTCCGGTGGTACCGGCATTTGCTGATAAATCCTCATGGGTGTACATATACCCTTCGTCAATAATTCCAACAATTACAGTGCTTGAACCTGTATGTCCTGCAGCCCATGCTTCACCGGCCTGGCTACCATATTGGTTAGCCGGAGAGGTGGCATCGCCATACATTCCCCACAAAGAACCGTTTGTATAATAAGTATCATTTGAAGTAAACTCATGGACATAAATGTAATTCGGTTCGGCATATTCAATTTCCGGAAGGCCTTTTGCATTTGCAATAGCATCAAGCGCATTTCCCGGTACTGTAATTAGTGAAATTCCTTCCTGGTCACCCTCTTTTTCCATCATTTTGGTCAGGATTTTTTCTTTTAATTTGCCACCAAACTTTTCAAGAGCTGATACTTTTTTACTTGCATCAACACCTTTTTTGAATTTGACGAGGATTTCATTAGGAACCATGTTGTATTCAGCCTGAACCTGAGCACTCTTTAGGTTTAAGGAATCATCCTGAACCTGGATTTGGTCGTTATTTTTCTGACATCCGGCAAAAGCCAGAACCATAAGAGCAACTGATAGAAATAAAATCTTTTTCATAGTCTAAATTCTTAATGATTTATATAGCCCTAACAAATTTATAAAAGTTTTGTTTTTGTACTGAAATTTGAATGAAAGGTAATAATAAAAATCATTTTCACAAAATCAATTGATTTACAACTTGTGAATATAACTTGCACTTTCCTTGAAAGTTTCAGGTTCCATTTCTACGAAATAGTTTTTTACTCCGCATTTTTCTGCCGATGCAAAAAGCTCTTTCCAATCAACAATTCCTTGACCGACTGGAACTTGTTTGTTGCCGGCAGTTGACCAATCAGCCAGATGGGCCGAAATAAACCTACCCGGATATTTGTTGAAATAGTCAGCCGCTTTATAGCCAATGCTGATTACGGCCACCTGAAACTGCATTTTCACCATATCCGGATCAAAACGATCCATCAGGGCATCATAAATCAGTTTTCCTTCAATCTTTTCGAATTCCATGTGGTGGTTGTGGAAACCGGTCTGGATACCGGCTTTCTTTGTTTTGGCGCCTATTTCATTGAGTTCATCCACCGCTTTCATCCAATCGCTCATGATGGCATCTTTAGGCAGCCAGAAACTGGAACAAATCATCTGTTTTTGTCCCGACTCCAGGGCAAAATCAATCCGTTCGCTCAGGTTATCACGGAGTTCGCCCATTCCGTAATGCGTGCTTTCCAAAATGAGTCCGGCATCCTCCACAATTTTGCGCATATCTTTTGCTTTCATGCTAATCAGCGGGCCAAATCCAGAACTGGCGTATCCCGGAGGAGAGCACATTTCAACACTTTGGTAACCCTGGCCGGCCATCATTTTTAAAGTACCGGCAAAATCTTTTATGAGCTGATCTTTCACAGTCCAAACCTGGAATCCAAGCGGTTTTTTCAAGGCTTTTGAGACTGAAGCTGCAAATAGGTTCATTGGAACCTGGGTAGCCAGCATAGCTGAACCGATTCCAATCGCACTTTTGCCAATAAATTGTCTTCTATTTATCATGATATCTGAATTTTTAGATCGTTTCCGGGTCCCAGTCTTTACGGTACTCGCGCGACAAGTATTTATTGGCTTCAGGAACGTTGGTAATCTTCCTGTTAGCCGCGTCGTATTTCAACATCCGGCCAGCCCGCAATGCAACGGCATACAGATTTACGGCTTCGGTGATACCAACGGCTTCGCGGAAACTGCCGGGGCATTGATTGCCACTTTTTAATGCATCCAGAAATTGCCTGAACCCTAAAGTCCGGTCCTTTTTTGGTAATTCCTGAATGGTACGGCCTGCCATCCGTTTTTCAGGAATAAGCTGAGGATTGTCAACATTGAACCCTGCCAGAATTTTTCCTTTGTCGCCCGTGAACATCATTCCTTCGGCCGGTAATTCCTTGTTATCTTCATACATTTCTTCCGGAACAGCTGGGCGCATACCTCCGTCGTACCAAATCAAATCTACGGCTGGACGCGATCCTTTAGCCGGATATTTAAACCTTACAGAACTGGCCATTGGGAACGAAAAATCATTTCTGACCTGAAAAGCTGTAGAATCCCGAATTCCGCAAACATGGCTGAGATTTGGTTCGACGATAGTTGGCGCTTCAAGGTCAAGCGCTTTGAATACGGTCCATAAGCTATAATGACCCATGTCAGCCATCGATCCACCGCCGAAATCGTACCAACCTCTGAAAACCATGTTGGTGTAATTCGGATGATAAGGGCGTTCGGCTTCAGGACCCAACCACAAGTCCCAATCCAATCCTTTCGGAATAGCCGGAGTATCAACAGGTAGGGTAGGGTATTGCGGCCATACCGGGCGGTTCGACCAGTTATGAACTTCCTTGAGTTTTCCGATTGCTCCTTCATTGATCCAGCTCATTACCTGTTCCATTGATCCGTTCGAGTCCCAGGGAATTAAGTGAGTGGTCACCTTCAGTTTTTTTGCCATCTCAATCACCTGTTTGCCTTCAGTCAACCTGTTTGAGAGAGGTTTGTGCATCGAAACATGAATGCCCCTTTTCATGGCGGCCATAGCTATAAGGCCGTGCAGATGGTCGGGTGTCATAATTTTAACAGCGTTCAAATCCTTTTCTTTTTCAAATAGCTCACGGAAATCGGCATAAGCGGCACAACTCCTGAATTTTTGATCGGCCCGGAACTTGGAATAATACGAATCAACGATTTCTTTACTGTTATCGCGTCCTCCGGGGATGGTATTGTCTCCGCCTGATTTCCAGTCAGGATTCTTAAGTATGGAACGGATTTCATCCCGAAGTCCGGTTTTTCCCCAATCCAGATAACCGGTCGCGTCTTTATTTGGGTCGCAAACGGCTATAATTTGCAGTTCGGGAATCGATAAAAGAGGCAACAGCTCCCGAAGTCCCTGTGTGCCTGTGCCAATGTATGCCAGCGTGATCTTATCGCTGGGAGCAACAAAACCGTTTCCGCCGAGAACGTGACGCGGAACAATGGTCAAGGCCAGAGCAGCCGATGTGATTCCACCGATAAATTTCCGGCGGTTGAGCAGATTTTCCCTGGAAGTTTCTTCCGGATTTGGGGCAAGATTGCCCGAAGGATTTGATTTTTTGTTCATCATGTCAGTTAGAATTAGGTTTGTGGATTGTGAAAATACGATACGGAAAAGATAATGAACTTTTCTTATATTTAGCTTTCTTTTCAGCAAAAAATATTCTAACTAACTAACAATCAATTAACCTTAAATGTAAATCATGGAAAAAAATCTTTCCCGTCGTATTTTTCTTCAACGAAGTTTAGTCGCTGGCGTTGGTCTTTCACTGATCGACCCGTTTTCTGCACTCGCACTTGCAAAAAAATCAGGAATGAAACTCGGCCTGGTTACCTATCAGTGGGCCAAAGACTGGGATTTGCCGACTTTAATTGCCAACTGTGAAAAAACCGGTTACCTGGGTGTTGAATTACGCACCGAACATGCTCACGGAGTTGAAACCAAACTTTCGGCCAGCGAACGTGCCGAAGTGAAAAAACGGTTTGCCGACAGTCCGGTTACCTGTATTGGTTATGGATCTAATTTCGAATATCACAGTCCTGATCAGGCCAAATTACGGAAAAATATTGATCAGACTAAAGAATACATCAAACTATGTAAGGACATTGGCGCTACCGGTATTAAAGTAAAACCCAATGATCTGCCAAAAGAAGTTTCCAGAGAAAAAACCATTGCTCAAATCGCAGCTTCATTGAATGAAGTTGGTAAATATGCCAGTGATTTGGGTCAATTGGTTCGCGTTGAGGTACACGGAAACCTGACTCAGGAAATACCAAATATTAGGGCCATTTTCGAACAGGTAACCGAAAAAAATGTAAAAATGTGCTGGAATTGCAACGATCAGGATTTGTTGCCGCCCGGATTGGAAGCCAACTTTAACTCAGTGAAAAAATGGCTGGGTGATACTGTTCATGTCCGTGAGTTTAATGTAGGTGAATATCCATATCAACAACTCATGAATTTATTTACAGGCATCAACTACGATGGATGGATTCTGCTTGAAGCCCGCACCGAACCTACCGATAAAATTGCTGCTATGAACGAACAAATGAATCTGTTTAAGGCGCTGATTGCCAAAGCGAAACAGGGATAAATCTCTAAGATTAAACTGCCTCAAAAGTCATTGTTTTCGTTTGGCGCGTCACCCCGAAATACCTGCCGGCAGGTAGGTATTTCGGGGTTTGACATTCAGTGCTTTGAGGTCATGAAACAATCCTGAATCGAGTTCAGGATGACTATGATTGGGAGGTTTGAAAGAACATCTTCTATTGTTGAGTCCACTCCGAAAAGTCAAAAGCACGTCATTGCGAGGCACGAAGCAATCTCATATCACTGGTAATCTGTATGTTGAGATTGCTTCCCCTTTCGTTCCTCAGGGTCGCAATGACGAAAAACCACTTGTCGGACTGGACTCATTGTTGCTTTATTTTCAGGCTTTTGGGTAAAAATAATCCGGAAAATTATTTTTCAATTCAAGTGCAAAAACTTTTTTCTTCATAGAAAAAAGTTGGCAAAAAAGAAACTGTTCAAGCCGTTTGAAAATCGGCATAAAAATTCAGGGACCCGCTATGCGCCTAAATTTTTGGAGCGCTTTCTTTCCTTGACTTTACAGCCAAAATAAAGGGGAAAAGAACCAAAAGAAAATAGTAGATATTACATATTTAACCAAGGCGGAAGACAATTGAACCCAACTATCTTTTTATCTGAAAATAAATAAATTTATAATGCCTATTTCATTTAAATGTTATAATTTTAAGCAACCCTTTCATTTTCAAATTATAGACTAATTAATTCCATCCACAAATGAATACAAAACCTACCTATTACACGGCCTGTTTGAATGTTTACCAACTAATTAAAAGCATTCAACTTATTATGATTCTACTTCTTTTAGTCGTAGGTAGGGCAAATTCTCAACAATATATTGCCAATGACAGTTGCTTTTATTTTGAAAAATCCTATCCGGCTGATATTCAATCATGGACAACTTCTTCAGGGATAGTTGTTCGTAATAATATGATTGCCGGGAATTACACTGCTGTTCTTGCCCCTCCTTCAAATGATAATTGTCCAGGAACATCAATAACTTCAAATGGTGCATCATTGCAGGGAACTGTGGCAGGTGCAACCGGTTCTTATGGTGCAAATCAATGCGTGGGTTGCAGTTGCACCTCACCTGACGATAAAGATG